>CAZBFS010000286.1:0-2232 GCA_964491215.1 uncultured Proteiniphilum sp. | reverse complement strand
TGTGCCAGTCACCGGTACCCCCCTCGGCACACATCAGGTAATAGATGCCGTTTCTCTTGTAGATATGGGGTGCTTCGATCCAGATCGGTTGCTGTGTGATGTCAACCCCGCCATCCACAATGATCTGGTCGCTGCCTGGCATCACCTGGTCCTTCTCCAGGTCATAATCCCATATCTTGATCACGCGGTGACCCTCATAGAGCTCTTTACCCCTGTCGGGAGCATCATTGTGAACCACGTAGGCTTTGCCGTCGTCATCGAAGAAGAGAGAGGGATCGATACCGTTGAAATGGAGTTTCTGCACCTCGCTCCATCCCTGGAAGGGATCTTTTGTCTTCACCACCATGTTACCGATGTCACCGGCAAACTGTGTGGTGATCATGTAAAAGGTATCGTTGTTGGGGTTATACTTGATGGCAGGCGCGTAAATGCCTTCACTGATACCGGCGTTCTGTACTTTTAACTGGGACACTCTGTCGAGTACATGACCGATCTGCTTCCAGTTCACCAGGTCGTTGGAGTGAAAGATGGGTACCCCGGGGAACATGGCGAAAGAGGAGGAGACAAGGAAATAATCGTCTCCTTTCCGGGTGATGGAGGGATCGGGGTAACAACCCTGCATGATCGGATTGTAGAACTCGTCCGGTTGCAGTGGGTGTGTCTCGTACAGATGATCTTCACCCTGATAGATGAATTGGCTGAAAACAGGCTGGTTCAATGAGACGTTCTTTTGTGCCCTGAGACCTGTAAGGGTACATAACAGGGTGCATGCAGTCAGCAGCAGCGGAAGGTTTATTTTTGTATTCATTGGGTTGAAATAAAATTAAGAACTACGACAAATATAGATTGCCCGGGGCAGAACCTATCCTGATTTTGGATAGTTATATCATGTTTATAGATAAAACAGATTGGCTTTTACAGCTTTGAGGGAGATTTGCCGAAATAGCTCTTGAAGGCAGCGCTGAAGTACTTCACACTGGAGAAACCACACAACTCGCTCACCTCGGTGATGCTGTATTTGCCGGACTGAATCAGTTTCAACGCGTGATTCAATCGTATACCCCTGATGAAATCGATAGGAGAGAGATCGGTCAATGATTTGATCTTCTTATACAACAGTGATGAGCTTACATTCATTTCGGATGCAAAGGTCTCTTTGTTAAATTGCGAGTTGTCCATGTTTGCATGCACCACACTCACTGCCCTCTTGACAAACTGATCATCCAACTCATTCAGATAGATTGATTCACCCTCTTCTTCATCGATCAGTCTGAGTGCTTTTTCTCTGACGATCTTCCGGTTTTGAATGATATTTGATATACGCTGATGAAGCAATGTCATGTCGAACGGCTTCGTCAGATAATCATCTGCACCCAGGCCCAATCCGTGCAATTGTTGTGATTTCTCATTCAACGCAGTTAACAGGATGACCGGTATATGGGATGTTTCATATGTCGACTTGATGAGGCGACAGAGTTCAAAACCATCCATGTTGGGCATCATCACATCGGAGATGATCACATCGGGAAGTTTTTTCTGTATCATCTCCCAAGCAATTGCCCCATCTTTTGCGGCAACAATTTTGTATCTGCTCTGCAGTGATTGCATCAGGAATTCTTTTAGGGTATCATTGTCTTCCACGATCAGGAGAGTCTCTTTTTGTTCAGCCTCATGACCGTTTGCCGGGATGGGCTCTTCTTGCGGCAGGATCATAGGGGTCTCTTTCTCCTCCCCATTAATTGTCGCAGAGAGAGAGGGTGATGTAGCAGACACTTCCTTAAAGGGAATGGTGACACGGAATAGTGAGCCTTCGTTCTCCTTGCTCTCAAGTGATATGCTCCCTTCGTGCATGGCAACGTAGTTCTTTGCCAGCAACAAACCGATACCCGAACCGACGATGGATGAGTTGACAACATTGTCGCCCCTGAAAAATTCCTTGAAGAGTTTCTTTTGAGCATTTTCTGAAATTCCCAACCCGTGATCCTTCACCTCTAAGATCCATTTACCTGGTTCGCAAGTGAGTTTTATGACTACTTCACTATCGGTATGTGAATATTTGATGGCGTTCGATAACAGATTGTCGATCACCTTTTCAATTTTCAACTCATCCACCGCCGTTACATAAGAATCTCTGTTACTGTTGAAAAAGAGTCTGATGTTTCTTTTCGAGGCAGCAGCATCGAACATTGATTTCCGCTGACGAACGATTTTCACCACATCACTCATCATCAG
>CAZBFS010000285.1:0-2236 GCA_964491215.1 uncultured Proteiniphilum sp. | reverse complement strand
CTCACCAGCGTGGATCGTGACGACCTGGAGGACGGAGGTGCTGAAATCTGGTCGCGCACCGTGCGACGCATCAAGGAGCGCTGCCCGCAGGTGACCATCGAGACACTGATCCCCGATTTCAATGGAGAGGAGGAACTGATCCGAAAGGTGATCGACGCCGGTCCCAACATCGTGTCGCACAACATGGAGACTGTGCGGCGGCTGACACCCAAGGTGCGAAGCAGAGCGAAGTATGAGGAGAGCCTCAAAACCATCGGGGTGATAGCCGCCAGCGGCAAGGTGAGAGCCAAATCGGGTGTGATGGTAGGCCTGGGTGAGACAGAGGAGGAGATCTACGAGACGATGGACGACCTGCTGGCTGCCGGTTGCAGCGTGCTCACCGTGGGCCAGTACCTGCAACCCACAAGGAAGCACTTGGCCGTGAAGGAGTATGTTACACCTGAGCAGTTTGCCCGATACCGGACAGTGGCACTCGATAAGGGATTTCGTTTTGTGGAGAGCGGACCGCTGGTGCGATCCTCCTATCACGCAGAAAAACATGTGTAAGGGCATGAGCAGAAAGGTGGTTTTTGAAGATCTGGGACGTATCCGCTATCGCGAGGCGTGGGAGTATCAGGAGAAGCTCTTTGCAAAGGTGATTCGCGACAAGCAGGAACAGAAGAGTGAGAAAGAACAGTACCTGCTCTTCTGCGAGCATGAGCATGTATACACCCTGGGCAAGAGTGGTAACAGACAGAACCTGCTCATTTCGAGGCGGATGTGTGAGAGCAGACAGATAGACCTGCATGAGATAGACAGGGGTGGTGACATCACCTATCACGGCCCTGGCCAGCTGGTGGCCTACCCGATCATCGACCTGGAAGCGTTCGGCATCGGCATCAAACGTTACATCTCACTGCTCGAGGATGTGGTGATCGAAACACTGAAGCCCTACGGCATCCGCGGAGAGAAGGATGAGAAAGCGATGGGTGTCTGGATCGATGCTGATGACCCCGCACGCGCACGCAAGATATGTGCCATCGGTGTGCGGGCCAGCCGCTTTGTCACCATGCACGGCCTGGCACTTAACATCAACAGTGATCTCTCCTATTTCAGCTTTATCAATCCTTGCGGCTTCACAGACAGAGGGGTTACCTCCATACAAAAGGAACTGGGACGAGAAGTAGATTTCAGAGAGATCTCCCACGGCATGAAAAATGCATTCCGGGAGCTGTTTGCCATGGAGTTTGCTGATCGCTGACCAGATCCGGGAGTGAGGTGGAGAAACCCCTGGCACTTAAACATTTTTAACGGCGATTACGCCGAAAACCAATTTAACATTTCTATTTTTGTATCCCATAACAACGGAACCTATTTTTAACAATCAATACAATGAGCCAAGTAGTCGATATTAAAGAGTTAAACGATAGAATTGAACAAAAGAGTGCTTTCGTGCAGACACTCGTCACCGGCATGAACCGGGTGATCGTGGGTCAGAAACACCTGGTGGAATCGCTGCTGATCGGACTTCTCTCCGACGGACATATCCTGCTGGAAGGGGTGCCGGGACTCGCTAAGACGCTGGCAATCAAGACCCTTGCGCAGCTGGTCGACGCCGACTACAGCCGTATACAGTTTACACCTGATCTGCTGCCGGCCGACGTGGTGGGAACCATGATCTATAGTCAGCGCAACGAGGAGTTCCAGGTGAAGCATGGTCCCATCTTTGCCAACTTCGTGCTGGCCGATGAGATCAATCGTGCACCGGCCAAGGTGCAGAGTGCCCTGCTGGAGGCGATGCAGGAGCGACAGGTAACCATTGGCGAGGAGACCTATCCATTACCCAATCCCTTTCTGGTGATGGCGACCCAGAACCCGATCGAGCAGGAGGGTACCTATCCGCTACCTGAAGCCCAGGTGGACCGTTTCATGCTGAAGGTGGTGATCAGCTATCCCTCCCGTGAAGAGGAGAAGCAGATCATATTGCAGAACATCTTTGAGCCGGTGACCACCAATCGTCCCGTCGTCACCAAACAGGAGATACTGGATGCCCGTAAGGTGGTGCGGGAGGTATACATTGACGAGAAAATCAGCAAATATATTGTAGACATTGTTTTCGCTACACGTTTCCCCGACCAGTACGGGATGGGCCATCTGAAAGATATGATCGGCTTTGGTGCCTCTCCCCGTGCCTCTATCAACCTGGCACTGGCAGCACGTGCCTTTGCTTTTATCAAACGGAGGGGATACGTCATCC
>CAZBFS010000284.1:0-2246 GCA_964491215.1 uncultured Proteiniphilum sp. | reverse complement strand
GTCCTACTGCTCCGCTGGTTCCTACAATCGCGATGTTCATGAGAATAAAATTTTATGAATGTTGATAACCATTACGAGATCTCTGAAAAGAATAAACCACAAAGATATATAAAAGCCGATAAATGAAGCAATCCGTAACTGTTAAAGTGCATATTATTGCCGGATGGCAATTTTTTTCGTGGTCTTGCCAATTTTCAGGATGTAGTATCCTCTGGGCAGGTTGACCGGATATTCACCAGTACCCGGTGGAATACGACGACTGTATACTTTCACCCCCATGATGTTGTATATCTCCAGGATCATCTCTCTGGGGAGGTTCTCAACTAAGATCCTGTTATCAACCACCCTGATATTGATCTCCGGCTCCTGATCTTTCCCGGCTTGCTCCATCGTTGCATGCTCACGGGCCATCCATACCGAATCGTTTTCCTGCGCCAGCGCAGGGAAAACGGTGTAGCAGAAGAGTGCCAACAAGATGATGGACCGGAAGCAATTCATCAGCAATAGATTCTGTCACAAAGATACAATTTTTCCTTCTTCTGCCAGTTCGGTTTCCGGGAAGACTTCCCTGGCTTCATTGAGTAGTATCTCCAGCTCGTTGTAACGCGATGAGAAGTGGCCGATCACCAGCTTCTTCACACCGGCAGCGGCCGCGATCTCTGCAGCCTGCCTGGCGGTGGAGTGGAAAGTCTCTTCAGCCCGTATCAGCTCACTCTCAGCAAAGGTGGCTTCGTGATAAAGCAGGTCGACACCTTCGATGTAGGGAATGATCTCCGGTGCGTATGCTGTGTCGGAGCAATAGGCATAGCGCCGCGGGGGGGTTGCAGGACGAGTGAGGATCCGGTTGGGCACCACCGTGCCATCACCGGTAACAAAATCGGCACCTGCCTTGATGGCCGTGATCTCCCTGATCGGTATCTTGTAATAGGCAATCATCTCCCGCAGGATATGACGGGGTGCCTCCTTCTCCTCGAAGAGGAAGCCGTTGGTGTCGACCCGATGTTTCAGTGGGAAAGAGGAGACGCGAATCGTTTTGTTCTCGTATATCATCTCTTTCTCAAGGGGATTCAGCGGGTGGAGGCGGATCTTAAAAGAGATGTGGCTGCCCATGTAGGTCAGCAGTGGATTCAACATGAAGTCAAGCTCCCTGTGGGCGTAGATGATGAGATCATCGGTTCTCCCCAGCAGGCTGAGGGTGGAGATGAGGCCGGGTAGTCCGAAGATGTGATCGCCGTGCAGATGTGAGATAAAGAGCGCATGCAGCTTGCCCATTCGTGCCTTGTACTTGCGCATCTGCAGTTGTGTCCCCTCCCCGCAGTCGATCATGAAGAGCTTCTCGTTGAGATCCACCAGCTGCGAGGGCGGGTTGTGCAGGGTGGTAGGCATGGCCGAGCCACAGCCCAGGATGGTGATGTCGAATCTTGTCATATCATCTGATCCCGATCAGTTTGTGTGTCTGGAGGCTCAGCGCCCACTCCGGATGTTGCCTGATCAGTGAGATACAGTAAGCGATGTTCTCCGGAATCATCTGCTGGTCGTCGAAGATGGGACTCAGCAGATAACGTTCCGTCTTGGGAAGGATGGCGATGTCGGGCAGGGGATCACCTTTCTGTATGGGAAAGCGGAGCTCATCCACCACGGGGATCAGTTCCCTTACCTTATCGAAATGTTGTTTGGGACTGCAGGTGATGTAGTCGATGCCGCTTGGAACGCGCCGGGTGCCGTTGGTCTCAATAGCCTGGGAGTATCCTCTCTCCTTGAAGAAGGCAACCACCTCATTGGTCAGCTGGAGGGTGGGCTCACCGCCTGTCCAGACAATCCATTTGCAGGGCCAGCCTTCGATCTCACCCAGCACCTCCTCAAGTGTCATCTTCACCCCCCGCTCATAGTCGGTGTCGCAGAAGCTGCAGGTGAGGTTGCACTTGGCCAGCCGGATGAAGATGGATGCCTGCCCGGTGCGTCCCCCCTCACCCTGCAGGGAGTAGAAGATCTCATTCACATTCAGGTTCATAGATAGCTGTTGTCTTGGGTGTTTCGCTTACTTCGATGGCGTACAGCTCGGGCAGCTGCGGCTTGAAGTGATCGTAGATCATCTTCGCCAGATTCTCAGCCGAGGAGTTGAGGGGGGCCATGATGTCGTTGAGATTACGGTGGTCGAGGGTCGCGTCGATGTACTTCTTCACGACACGCAGCTCGTTGTAGTCGCGCACGAACCCCTGACTGTTCAACTCGTGTGAACGGAGGTG
>CAZBFS010000283.1:0-2262 GCA_964491215.1 uncultured Proteiniphilum sp. | reverse complement strand
AGTGAAAGGACGGATTGCCTGTTCAGCATAGTTGTTGTCAGATGCTGTAGGCAAGTGCTTTGCCGATGGTGCTGTTATGTGCAACCTGACTGTATTTGGTTTTTACCCATGCGAAATAAGCGTCAACCTTGGCCAGAAGCGTCGCCTGACGTTGTTTTTTTCTGTCAGCAATGGGCAGGTCATCAAATCCATTGTCCGTATGCAGGATGTCGGTAATCATGTCATAAGCTTCCTGTGCTATGGTTCCCTTTGACAAGGACAAGCCGACAGATTTTATGATGTCCGCAAAGGGTCTTCTGGCGTGAATCCAGCAGCCGGCAACTTTCAAATCTTCCCGTTCGGCAGCCAGCTTGTGATAGACCTGGTAACCGTCTGTAACGACAGTTCCTGAGAAATTCTTTAGGAAAACTCTTGGATGGTCTGCACGGCGGGAGCTCTGCCATTCATAAAGGACAATGGGATGTACAGACCGGGACGGGCGGTTACGATAGACCCACATATAGGTTTTCTTCCCATTTTTGATTTTGGCATTGTCAATGCGCATGGTCTTGACCGGAGATTCATCTGCATGAATGACCTTACTGTCATAGATTAATTCATGTATGTGGTCATAGATAAGAGACAGATAGCAATCGGTGCTTTTAATGACCCAGTTAGCCATGGTATTGGTGGAAAGGTTGATGCCATTGCATTTGTAAGCCTTGGATTGTCGGTAAGCGTTTAATTTCAGGGTAGATTTTCATACCCTAACTATTCTTATATAATGGTTGGTAGGAATTGCTAACATTTTACCCGATCTTCTTCGGCTAGATGCGAGCATTTTA
Organism: uncultured Proteiniphilum sp.; assembly: GCA_964491215.1. Classification (GTDB taxonomy): domain Bacteria; phylum Bacteroidota; class Bacteroidia; order Bacteroidales; family Dysgonomonadaceae; genus Proteiniphilum. The sequence goes on along the minus strand of CAZBFS010000283.1, from coordinate 1,438 downwards.
CTCTACTTCAAAGGAGCCAACCATTATGAAACAACGTGTTTGTAAAGATGACCAGACAAACTGATCATGGAATGCCGCCAGAGCGGCCTCTCTGATTACCAGTGGTGTGAAAAGAACGGGATTCATCCCGGTAACTTCTACAACTGGGTCAGTAAACTTCGCAAGTCCGGCTATACTTTCCCGGAACCTGCATCAAAAGCAAATGCACTTCCAAACATTCAGGAAGTGGTTAAAGTAGATTTGATTCCTTCCGGGAATTCAGCATCTAGCCTGTTAATAGAGCAAAATGTTAGTCATGATGTTCCTGCTCCAACAGCGACGGTTGCAGTCGAATTATTGATTGATGGTATAACACTTCGGCTGTTTAATGGTGCAGATGAATGTCTGGTGCAAAGTATCCTGCAGTGTATCGGAGGGATGAAACATGCTTGGTGACATCTCCATTGCAACCGATATCTATATCATTACAGGATATACTGATATGCGAAAGTCCATCGACGGTCTGTGTGCCATCATTGCCAGCCAGCTAAAAGAAGAACCAAGAGGGCATACATTGTATATGTTCTGTGGCAAGCGTTGTGACCGCATTAAGGTATTGCTCCGTGAACCGGACGGCTTTGTTCTTCTCTATAAGAGACTGGATGTAGTTCAGGGCAGATACCGATGGCCAAGGAATAAAGCCGAGGTAAAACCCATCACCTGGCAACAGTTTGACTGGCTGATGTCGGGTCTTGAAATTGAACAGCCGAAGGCTCTTATAACTGCCTGAAACCCTTGATATTACTGGCTTTTCTTCCGTTTTTGTGGTATAATTAAGTCATCAAATCAAGGAGCAAAACCATGGCAAGAAGTAGTAAGGACATTCAGCTTTCCGAGCTTAAAGATATGATCTCACAACTGAATATGACCATCAAAACGCTGAATGATACTATTGCCAGACAACAGTCTGAGAATGATAACCTCAAGGCTGAGCTTGCATGGTTCCGTCAGAAACTCTTTGGTTCTTCCAGCGAGCGTCGCATGGATGATATCGCCGGACAGATGAGTTTGTTTGAAAATCTACAGGAGGAAGAAAAGCCAGTAGAACTCATCGAACCGGAAATCGTAGAACAGCCTAAGAAATCCCGCAAAAAGAAACCGACCCTTGCGGAACAGTTTAAGGATATCCCGACCAGACAGGTAACGGTAAATACACTATCCGAAGAGGATAAGCTTTGTCCTCTTTGTGGCAGTGAAATGCTGGCCATTGGAACAGAGGTTATCCGTAGCGAAGTTGTATATACGCCTCCCAGATTGGAACGGATTGAATATATCGCTACCACTTATGCCTGCCCTGAATGCAAGGATACAGAGGAACCACAGTTTATAAAGGATAATGGTAAGCCTGCACTGATTCCGGGAAGCTATGCGTCCGAATCATTACTGGCATATATCCTCT
>CAZBFS010000282.1:2029-2263 GCA_964491215.1 uncultured Proteiniphilum sp. | reverse complement strand
GGGACAGTCATCGTGTCATACTTGTCGATGTCGGCTTCCAATCCGGTGCCACCACCGTAGTGACGGAAAGCGATCTCGCGCAGGCGTCCCACCTCACGCATCAGGTTGGGTGAGTCGTGTGCGGTGAAGACATATATCTCGTTGTTCGCCTTATGGGTCGTTCTCACCCGCTTCTGTACGGTAAGCTCACTTTTTATCAGTTCCTTGCTTACCGGATCAATAATCTTTTCCATG
>CAZBFS010000282.1:0-1988 GCA_964491215.1 uncultured Proteiniphilum sp. | reverse complement strand
CTCTGATGGAGTCTTGCTCTTGTCGAAAGTCTCGTAGGGAATCGGTTTGCCAAAGGTGATGGTGAAGGTTTGGTTGCTGTTTTTGTACATCTCATCAGGCAGGTAGACCAGCTCGAAATTGAACTTGATGCCCGACGCCTTACGCAGATTGGCCAGATTGTAAAAGAAACGGGAGTTCCTGCCTTCAAAGTGAACCGGAATCACATCACGCTCAAACTCTACCGCCTTGATGATGAAGTTCTTCATCCACTCCAGGTCCCTGATCTCCCCGCCTGTTTTACGGGAACAGAGTCCCGCCGGGAAGGTGATCACCTGGTCGTCAGAAGCGTATGCCTCGTTGATGGCTTTTGCCGACGATTTGGCCTGAGCGCCATACTTGTTGATGGGGACGAAGATAGGTTTCAGCGGATCAATATAATATAGGATGTCATTGACCAGGTATTTGATCCTGCTGTTGAATTTTTCTCCCACCACTGAAGAGAGACAAATCCCGTCGAGACCACCCAGTGGATGGTTCGAGGCAAAGACAAACCGTCCTTCAGAAGGGATATTTTCCTCTCCCACCAGCTTCAGTGTCAGATTGAACTCCTTCTCCACCAAAGCTTGCATAAAAGGGACACCCACCAGATCCTTGTTCCGTTCCAGGATGCCGTTGATATCCTCCTGGTGGACAATGCGTTTGAGATAGTTGATTAAAAAACGGGGGATTTTCTTGTAGTGTTTGGGTGCTTTACCACGCAAAACCTTATCAAGATCAATCCTGAATGCACTGTTTTGGTTCATTGCATCTTACTCTGCTTGCTAATTTGTCGCAAATGTACAAAATTATGTCAAAGCATTAAACAGTATGACAAAAAATCTTTTTATCCCGTTTTTCAACCCCACCTCGTTACACGTGAATGTGTTGTTAAGGTGCGGAAAAACAATGTTATAGGAAAGATTATCTAACTGTTGATAACTTTTTTGTAAATTAATGGGGGGAAATGTGGGGAGAAGTGGATAATTTTGTACTTTTACACCGAATATAACTCTATTCGGTTGAAATTGACGTAGTAGTGATTCAGTTTTTGGGAAATATTGAAGCCAAGGCTGATGCAAAGGGAAGAATCTTTGTACCGGCAATCTTTCGCAAGCGTTTGCAGAGCGAGGGAGAGGTATTTCTGGTACTCAGGAAAGATATTTTTCAGGATTGTCTGGTCCTCTATCCCGGCAGTGTTTGGGAGAAGGATGTGGAATTGTTGCGTAGCAGGCTCAACAAATGGAATCGTGAACAGCAGCAGGTCTTTCGCCAGTTTGTGCTGGATGCCGAGAGGCTGGAGATGGATGCCAATGGTCGGGTGCTTATATCGAAGCGTTATTTGCAGATGGTCTCCATCGAAGCTGACGTGCGTTTTCTAGGGGTAGATGAGACCATCGAACTCTGGGCGAAAGAGAAGCTGGAAAAACCGCTGGTGGAACCCGAAGAGTTTGCATCCAGGTTGCAGCAGCTGATGGAGAATAACCCCTGATGGCGGTTTCGTGAGCATGGCAGGGTGTTATCTCATCCTGCAGACAATGTGGATTTGTGATTTACAAACATCATAGATGAGATGTCGAAGAAGATAGAGGCGGAAGCATATCATATACCGGCGCTGCTTACCGAGAGCGTTGACGGGTTGCAGATCGCTCCCTCGGGAGTCTATCTCGACGTCACCTTTGGTGGAGGAGGACATTCGCTTGAGATACTGAACCGCCTGGGTACGAATGGGCGACTGATAGCCTTCGACCAGGATGAGGATGCAGTGCGCAATGCTCTTGCCGATCCTCGGTTCATGCTGATCAGGAGCAATTTTCGTTATTTGAAAAATTTCCTCCGTTATTACGGCATTGAAGAGGTAGATGGTGTGTTGGCCGACCTGGGGGTCTCATCACACCATTTTGATGATTCGGAACGTGGTTTCTCGTTTCGCTTTCAAGGGGATCTCGACATGCGTATGAATCGCATGGCC
>CAZBFS010000281.1:0-2275 GCA_964491215.1 uncultured Proteiniphilum sp. | reverse complement strand
GGAAAATCTCCACATTGTCGCCGATCACCACCCCCGGCTCTATAACCACAAAGGGATGCACAGTTACATTGCGGCCCAGCCGGACACCTTCCCGGACCACCGCGAACTCTCTTATATCAACGTTATCGCCTATATAAGCAGTCTGAACAACCGCTTTATCACTGATCACAACATTACCTCACCTTTGGGGCGGCCGCCGCCAGACCCGCAAATTCTTGGTAGTCTCTGATGTAGTCGTCCTCGTCATAGTAATCACCCGCCAGCACCAGCAGCACACAGTCAGTCGAAAAATCATACATCTGGTGCCAGACCATCCTATCGATCAAAACCCCCCGGGCATCGCTCTCCATGGAGACAACTGCTTGGTCCCGGCCGTCATCCAACTGGAGTTGGCAGCTGCCCTGCAGGCATACCATCATCTGCCGCAGCTGGCGGTGGGCATGCTGCCCCCGTACCACCCCCGGCTGGGTACCAAAAATATAGTATACCCGGCGGATGGCAAAGGGGATGTCGCGCTGTTCCTCAATAGCTACCAGCGAACCCCGCTCATCGCCCCGAACTACGAAATCGTAAGCTACCAGCTGCATCATTCGAACTCCTTCAGGTACCACTGTACAGTTTTCAACAGGCCGCTTTCAAAATCCTCTTCGCCCCGCCAGCCCAGTTCTGACTCAATCCTGGCGGCGTCGATAGCATAGCGGCGGTCATGACCGGGACGGTCAGCAACGAAGGTGATCAGTTCCTTATAGGACTGCAACCCTGTTTTGGGCCGGCGGTTTGGAGCCAACTGGTCCAGCAGCTCACATATCAAGTTGGCTATGTATATATTCTCCCGCTCGTTGCGGCCGCCGATATTGTAGCTCTCCCCGCTGCGCCCTTGGTGAAAGACCAGGTCTATGCCCCGGCAGTGATCCAGCACGTACAGCCAATCCCGCACATTGCGGCCATCACCGTAGATAGGTATCGGCTGACCGGTCAGGGCGCTGCGGATAATAGTGGGGATGAGCTTCTCCCGGTGCTGTTTGGGCCCGTAATTGTTGGAGCAATTGCTGGTCACCACATTCATCCCGTAGGTGTGGTGATAGCTGCGGACCAGGAAATCAGCACTGGCCTTGCTTGCGCTATAAGGACTATTGGGGGCGTAGGGAGTGGATTCGGTAAACAGTCCCGTCTCGCCCAGGCTCCCGTATACCTCATCGGTGGAGATCTGGTGGAAACGGCATTCCTGGTATCCGGCCCTGGGTTGGAAGGGGCCGGCCATCCAATAGCGGCGAGCGCTGTCCAGCAGATTAAAGGTCCCGTTGATATTGGTCCGGATAAAAACGTCGGGGTCGGCAATGGAATTATCCACATGGGACTCGGCTGCGAAATGAACTACTCCGCGAATATCATGCTCAGCGAATATGCCGTCGACCAACTCCCGGTCGCGGATGTCACCCTGTATAAAAAGATGGCGGGAATGGTCCGCTACTGCCCGTAGATTATCCAGGTCGCCGGCGTAAGTCAGGAGATCGAGGTCGATCACCCGGTATCCCGGATGTCGTTCCAGGAAGTAAGGCACAAAGTTGGAACCGATGAAGCCGGCACCACCGGTCACCAAAATATTGGTTATAGAACTATTCTCCAGCCTCATTGCCTCAATACCTCCTTGAGCTGTCATACCGAGCTTTTTTGTCATTCCGAGCGGAGCGAGGAATCTCACCCCGGAACAGACTCTTCGCTACGCTCTGAGTGACACTTATTTGTCATCCAGAGGAGCCGAAGGCGACGAAGGATCTCGCCCCGAATCAGACTCTTTGCTTCGCTCTGAGTGACAGTGCCCTGCGCTCTTAGTGATATGTATTATTGTCATCCTGAGCGCAGCGAAGGATCTCTCATCCCTGCAAAGGTCTGCTGAAATCGCTGGCGGCGATGTCGAGCAGGTACTGGCCGTATTCGTTGCCGCGCAGGTTATGGGCCAAAGCCGTCAGTTGAGCACAGTCGATCCATTTATTGTAATAAGCGATCTCCTCCGGGCAGGCCACTTTGAACCCGGCCCGGTTCTGCAAGGTTTCTACAAAAAGAGCGGCCTGCTGCAGAGCCTCAAAGGTGCCGGTATCCAACCAAGCGAAGCCCCGCCCCAGCAGCTCCACATTTAGCTGCCCCTGCTCCAGGTATAGGCGGTTCAGATCAGTGATCTCCAATTCCCCCCGTGCTGAGGGGGCAAGGCTGCGGGACAATTCCACCACCTGGCGATCATAAAAATACAGCCCAGTCACCGCAAAACTAGAACGGG
>CAZBFS010000280.1:0-2276 GCA_964491215.1 uncultured Proteiniphilum sp. | reverse complement strand
GCAATGCCTGCGTGCCGGAGGTCTGGATTACCGGTCCGTCGGCCATCGGGTCGCTGAAGGGGACCCCGATCTCCAGCATATCCACCCCCTCTTTCTCCAGCGCCTGCATCACCTTCACGGTATCATTTAACTGGGGGTACCCGGCTGTAAAGTATACCGATAGAATATTTTCTCTCTTCTGTTGAAATAATCGATCAATCCTGTTCATATCTGTTAAATTATTAATCTTTATGTTATTATCCTGGAAACCAGCATATAATTATGGTCAGCCACGATACCTGGGTTCAAGACCTTAATTGTGCCATGAATCTCCTTAACATGGAAATAACCTTTATTGCGGCGGCTGTTTCAAAGCCGCTGTTGAGGTCGACACCGGCAAACTGAGGATGGGAAAAGGTATTTACGGCTTCAACATCATCCGGTGTGATCCCCCCGCTCAACAGGAAGGGTGTCTTACCTCTGTATGTGGAGAGTATCTCCCAGCGAAATTTCAAGCCGGAACCGCCATGTTGCTTTGTCCCTGTGTCGAAGAGATAATAATCGCAACTCCCTTCATACTGTTCCGCCAACCCGGCAGGAAAAGGTTTTTCACTCTCCATCCCGAACGCCTTTACCACGGTAAAACCTGCTGTCTGTAGTGATCGGCAGGTCTCCGGCGACTCGTTCCCGTGCAATTGAATGATCTGCAACCGGTTCTTTGAGGCGATCGCTTGCACCCTCTCCGGATGCTCGTTGACAAAGACTCCTACCCGCTTCACACTCGATGGAATATAACTCAGCTCCTCACCCACATATCGCGGAGAACCGGAAAAGAAGATAAATCCCATCCAGTCGACTCCCAGCTGCTCCACAGCCCGGATATTCTCCGCATCACGCATGCCGCAAATTTTTACAATCATATTTTTATCAGGAATGTTTTAAGCGACTCCCCCGGGTCATCACTCTTCATGAAATTTTCGCCAATCAGGAAACCGCGGTAGCCGGCATCGCGCAACTCTCGGACAACCTGAGGATCGGAGATGCCGCTCTCCGAGACCCATAAGGCTTCCGGGGGTAGCAGTTCTGCCATCCGAAACGACTTCTGCACGTCGGTGACGAAGCTGCCCAGGTTGCGGTTGTTGATACCGATCAGCCGGTTCATCGGGGTGATGTAATCCGTCTCCCGCTCATCGTGCAGCTCCAACAACACCTCCAGCTGCAGCTGCTCTGCCAGCTCCGTGAATCGTTTCGACTCTTCCATCGTGATGGCGGCGGCGATCAGCAGGATCGCACTGGCACCGGCCAGTTTTGCATCATAGATCTGATACTCATCCACGATAAACTCTTTCCGCATCACCGGGATGGAGACACTTTTCGTGGCTGCACGCAGGTCGACCAACGTCCCGCCGAAGTAGGGCTCATCAGTCAGCACCGACAGTGCTGCTGCCCCGGCAGCCTCATAGGCCTTTGCCACAGGAATCACCTCCGCAGTCCTGTTGATCCATCCCTTGCTGGGTGAACGCCGCTTGAACTCGGCGATGATTCCTGTGGTTGATTGCTCCAGGGCCGTTCTCATTGAGTGAAAGGGAATAGATTTCTCCATTATCCTTTTCTCCAGCAATGAAAAAGGGTTCTCTTCCTTCTGCCGTGCCACCTCAATCTTTTTGTGTGCGATGATCTCGCTCAATATATCTTTCATTATAAATAGCTGTTAGCGATAAGCGATAAGCTGTAAGCTTATTGCTTACTCCTGATTTGTCTCAATAAACTTCTCCAGGGTGCGGAGCGCTTTCTTGCCGTAGAGGGAATCCTTCGCCATCGCCAGGCACTCGCCGATAGGCTTCTCCTGCTCGATGGTTTGTATCCCGAAGGCAGCGTTGGCCAGCACTGCATTCATCTGCGCCTTCGTGCCCTCGGCGGCCAATACGCGGCGAAAGATCATTGACGCCTCTTCGGGTCTGTCACCGCCATCGAGCGACTCCTGCGGGATGGTCTCAAACCCGAGATCGGCAGGTGAAAAGAGCTGTTCTCCCCTGTTGGAAACAACCTTGAAGGAGTCGGTGAGTGAGATCTCATCATAGCCATCGAGGCTGTGCACGATACAGAATCGCTTGTTCTCCGCCTGGTAGATATAACTGTAGAGCCTCGACATGGCGAGGTTGTAAACCCCCAGCATCTGGTGACGCGGTTGCACCGGGTTCACCAACGGCCCCAGCACGTTGAAGAAGTTACGCACCCCCAAGCTCTTCCGCACCGGTGCCACCGCCTTGAGGGCGGGACTGAAGAGCGGCGCATGG
>CAZBFS010000279.1:0-2281 GCA_964491215.1 uncultured Proteiniphilum sp. | reverse complement strand
TGCGGGTAACGGTGTCGTCGAAGGAGGTGACATATACCTTTCCGCCATGGGCTGCGAGGCGACGTGGCTCCTTGCTTTTGCTTTGCGTTCCTGTGATTTTCATCTCTATTTGGCGGATCGATTTGCCAGTAGTGGCTTCAATCACCTCGATGGTTCCCGACTTGTTGACTAGGATATAGATTTTGGATCCATATTGCAGCATATCATTCGCTACATCACCCAGCGCATCTTTGTTCACCAGGTTAAAGTAATCCTTGATCAGTTCTTCCCCTTCAAGGTTGTAGCGCGCCAGTGTGGCATTGTTCATCCCCATGCTTCCCTCGTTCAGGATCAGCAGCATTTTACCTTCATTGGCTATCTCCTCTCCCGGAGTGTCATTGTCGGCACAGCTCCAGAGCAATAGTGCCCCCAGAAGAATCATAGAGAATAAAAATCTTTTCTTGTCCATTATTGAATTGTTTAAAAGTGAATGATAAGTGTTATTCTGTAGGAACGACCCGGCATGGGGTAGTTCCGCACAATCTCGTAGTTCTTGTTCCCGAGGTTTAATGCCTCACCGCTGAGTGCAATATTTCCCATGCGGGTGGAGAAAGATCTCACGATGGAGAGCCCGTGATCGGCATATCCTCTCATGCGGTAGGGTGTATCGTTGTAACCGTTGTTATAGCGCACGCCCGACCAGATGAGTGTATAGGATATCTGTAGTTGATCCAACTCAAAGGCTGCACGTACCGATCCCGAATGTCGGGGTGTATAGGCCAGCTGGTGACCGTAGTTCACCTGTTGTGGGTCGGTGCGGTCGGTTGCTTGTTGCCAGGTGTAGCTGCTCCCTGCATGGAGCATCACCTTGTCGGTCACAGCCGTCGAACCCTCTATCGAAAGGTCCGCACCGTTGATAATCACTTTCCCAACATTAACCATTGCCCACTGGTGCAAGTTGCCAGTGGGGTAGGCCACAATCTTGTTTTCCACCTTGTTGTGATAGACATCTGCTGTAAATGTGAATTGTTGCAACAACTCATCGTTGGTAGTGCCGAAGGTGAGACCGATGTTGAACTGCTCCGCATCTTCCGGCAGCAAGTTACGCACTCCCACCTGCGGGTAGTAGAGATCGTTGAAGGTGGGCAACCGAAAGCTCTTCTTATAAAATGCCCGTAGACGTATATCCTGATCGTGCCATGGTTTGAAGGATGCACTCAGATAGGGTGAGAGACGATTACGGTTGGCTCCTGCCTCTCCATTCTCTGCCCATTCGAAGGTCTGCGTACGGAGGAGGCTGGCGGTGGCCAGCAAACGTTCACTAACCCATTTGGTGGCGATCACCGTTTGTGAGGTGAGTCGGGTGGGGGTGACGAACCCCTGTCGGTTGGCATGCATGGTAGCTGAAATCAGATCGGTCGAGGCAGAAAATGAAAGATTCGGCAAAGCACGGTAGAGTGCAGATAGCGAGCCATATCGCTCATATTGTCTGAAGATGTCTTCCACCCTCCCTGATGACCCAAGGTAGGAGGGATCGAGGTAGCGAAGGTAACTCTGCTGGTATTTACCATCAGCCTGCATTTTCCATTTGCGGGAGAAAGCATGCTCAAGATGTGTCTGTGCGAAGAAGTTTCTGTCCCACAGCCGCTGACCGGAATCATGGAATGTGTTGTAGTAGATGGTGGCTCCCGGTAGTCCCCGTTCTGAAGTGAAGTAATAAAGACGTAGATCACCCCTGCTGTGGTTGCTGATCCTGGCATGGATGGATGATTCCAGTCGCAGGTTTTCTACGTCGCCATTGATGCGACGCTCCTGGGAGGTGCTGTCGTCCACCGACGAACCATAGCGGAGGAGATATGGATAGTCGCCCTGTGAACTCATCCATTCACCACTGAAAGTGGTGCTCACTCTCTCCGAGAGCTTTCCGTTGAGCAGTAGTAGTGGGTTGAAGAGCCCGAAAGAGCCACCTTTCAATGTTGCCTTACCATTGAACCGGTCGCTACCGGAAAAGTGGGGTGTCGCGGTGGTGATTTCCAATGCCGATGCGGCAGCGAAGGTACGGGCTGGTCGGAAGATACGATCGTCCTGCCCGTTGTGGAGCGTCAACCGCTCCACGTTGTCGAGTGAAAAGCGACCGATGTCTATCTGTCCCGTCTGCTGGTCTGAGAGGGCGATTCCGTTGTAGCTTACTGCCGTGTGGTGTGCCCCCAGACTCCGTACCGAGACCGTTTTGAGTCCCCCAATGCCCCCATAATCGCGGATGGTGACACCAGGGATATGCTTCACCGCATCGGAAAGCTGC
>CAZBFS010000278.1:0-2303 GCA_964491215.1 uncultured Proteiniphilum sp. | reverse complement strand
TAGAAGAATCCATATTCGGTAATCTCATAAATATCAGCATCATAGTCGTCTTCATCAACTTCCACATAGGCATATAATGTCGCCTCATCATCTTCCACGTCATCAGCGTCGTCAGTGATGACATCCAAATCACCGTCGTCAGAATAATCAGAATAAACCGACGGTTGCGCCAGAGCAGTAGCAGGCATACCAAAGCTAGGCACCAAGAAGGTCAGCGCAAAAATGAGCGCTATAACTAGTGATAAATTCCTATCTCTTTTCCTCACTCGCATTCCTCCGTTCTAATCAACCAATCTGCTTCCTCCAGTAACCAAGAGGGGCTATAGGAAATTGTCTGGGCAGCCAAAAACCCCCTTCCCGTTATACATATTATATATTATAGAATAAAATGGCTTTTCTTGCAGAGGACTGGGTTGGATTATTACTGGAAAGGCGCGTTTGGCTCTCCTATCCTCTGAATTAACACCTCTTTTGGTTAGTATTGAGCCAGTGTTATTATTTGCTAACAATGCATATGGAATCGAACCAGGAATAAAGTGACACGTCAGAATAACGAGGCTGCCTTTCGGTCCAGGGCGACGGAAAGATAGAAATAAAAGACGGCCCGCAATGGAACCGCCAATTGAAGTCCATATTCACTCTATTTGTTCTATTCCGTTCACATGGATGCTCCGGCGATCCAGGGCCGCTCGAATGCCATCACCAGGATGGCATGCTGGTAGGACAGGTTATCCATAGCTTGGTGAGCGTTGTGAGCACTTATCTCGGCAGCGGTTACCTGCAACTTAGTTCCCATCCCCACCTCGTGGAGAAGTTTGGCCACCCGCAACGCTTCGTCGGCTGTTTTGGCGCCCTCCGTAGCGGTTGCATAGGATTCCTGCATACTCAAGACATTATAATATATGTTGCGGGTAACCTGGCGCATGGCATCCTTGGTGGTTATAATGGTGAGCTCCGCCTGCTCATGCTGGATATCGTCCAGCTTGCCGGATAGAGCCGCTGAATTCTCCCGGGTCAATTCCTGCAGCGTCAGGGATTTCTTAGCCAGCCAGACACTGGGACTATTGTTGACGATATCATTGATTTCACCCTCTGGATCTGCTATTTCCAAGGGCTCGTAGGTTAGCTCCCTTACCAGTTCAGGCCGTTCCGATCTGTTCTTGCCTATGTATTCCATTAAAGCAATGTAACTGCTGTCCAGCGTTTGCTGCGCCAAGGTGTAGCCTGACTGAGCCGCGACAGTCTGCTGCTGGGCCTGGTAAACATTGAGCCTGGTATCCATACCCAGTTGGAAACGCAATTCTGCTATCGCCAAATTCTCCTGGGCCTGCTCAACTGCCAGACGCTGGGCTTCGCTATTATCCCAAGCCTTGACCACATCATAGTACTTTTGGTAAACCGAGTATTTGACTGCCTCCTGGCGGCTTTCGTAATTGGTCCGGGCTGCCTCCAAGCTATAATCAGCCTCATAGATTAAATCAATGAGATCACTGGGACCGCTGCCGCTGGCCGTTTCCCACGCCATCTGACTGGCAATATCAGCCGCGTCCCAGTTCAAGGAGGCGGATTCTATGTCGGTACGGTTGTTCAGCGCCAAAGCAACTGCCTCATCTACGGTCAAAGTATCTGTCGGCACGGCAATATCAGCCGGTGCCGCCGTATCCGCCCAGCATATTCCCGGAAAAATGCCAGTAAACAGTAATAGTGCCAAAACTAATATCGAAGCCCTACGCATACCTATCATCTCCATAAATTAATAATACCCGCTGCTTTTCAGTATAAACTCTGCCGACCAGCCGGTCAATGACCATGCCCTTAATGTTGACTGAATATTCCTCCCACCGTTACTGTCCAAAGGGTTCAAATTAAAAACTCAACTTTCGGTGCAGAAATTGCTGAACAACCTCTGAATATATAAGGGTTGAGAAGCAATCCAGTACATCACTTGACATGAAACATCTGATGCTAATTTCTTGGGGACAAGGGACACGAGGGGACGTTATTGTTGGGGGCTAAATGACACAACAATAACGTCCCCCTGTGTCCCGAGTGACAGGGCGCTTCGCTCTGAGTGACGGCGCTATGCTCTGCATGGACGGCACTATGATCTGCATGCAGAGCGAAAAAAAGGGCCCGGTTTTCACCGGGCCCCTCGGAAGAAACTTCTGCTGTCAGCTCAACTGCAGACTATTTGATGGTTACAGTCTGAGTCAGTGCATCCCAGCTGGCGGTGGCGCCAAATGCCTGAGCAATAAATGCTGCCGGCAGCATGGTGCGTCCGTTGCTGATTTCGGGAGCTACGT
>CAZBFS010000277.1:0-2311 GCA_964491215.1 uncultured Proteiniphilum sp. | reverse complement strand
CCCACAGGTGAAAACATTTTCCGCCCTCAACAATTGACCTTCAAAAGATTGTGCCGTTTCTTCCCAACCTTCTCGGCGATCCGGGTCGTAAAGGTCAAATTCAAGCATCTCCTGGTTGGAGAGCTGATATTGCATATTAGCAGTTGTGCCATCCAGGCGAGGCCAGAGTGTGCTGTCATAGCGGAACTCCAGCCCATAGCTTTCAGTCAGCGTTCTCATAGCCTCCAATTCGTGCTGGTTTACGGTCAGCAGCACTGTTTTCAGGCTGAATTTAAAGCCCTTGGTGAGAGCCAGTTCGATCCCGCGCAGGCAGCGTTCAAACGAACCTGGTTGGCGGGTCACCTTTTCATAAGTTTCGGGCGTAGCCCCGTACAGGGAGACTTCAAGCGAATGCAAACCCCAGTCTGCCAAAACATCTGCGATCCGTGGGGTCAGCATGGCAGCATTGCTGAACAAGGAAACCAGCATACCGCGTTTGCGGGTGTGAATAAATATTTCCTCAAAATCATCTCGCAGAAGCGGCTCGCCACCCGTGATAAGTAAAAAGAGTGTGCCGGCTTCCGCCATCTGGTCTAAGACCCTTAGCCATGAATTGGTACTGAGTTCCCCAGACCTGGCCGCAGGATCCCCAGCCGGTTGGTTGATGAAGCAGTGCAAACAGTTAAGATTGCAGCGCTCGGTCAGCTCAATCGAGGCACTAAACGGATACCTGGCGTTGCCCAATGGTACCAGCATACGCTCGGTAAACTCATCCAGCGCCAGGTCGGATTCAAAAGAACAGTTCATTAAATTCAGGCCTCCAGTACAGCACCGCATTCCTGCAGTTCCTGCAGGAACGCGATCAGGTCTTGAGAAATCGTATCCAGATCAGAATCATATTCACTAAGCAGTGCTGAAGTCAACTGCTCCAGGCTTGCCGGTTCTTCCAGGCGTTCCCAAATCGAAGCGCCGACTTCATTAAGTGTATAGATACTTTCCATATCGGCAACATTCAGATGAATGGGTACCAACACCATTTCGTCGACGATTTTGCGAAAGATGAAATCTGGATTACGTTTGAATAGCTGTTCCTTCAAAGTCTCACTTCTCCATTAATCGGTATTTATAGATACATCCGCTTCCTAAAACTTACTTGACACAAGGCTTTCAGGTGTCACGTAATCGTGATTGAAACCTTCAGGGTCTCTACACAGATTTCAAGGCTGCGGCAACTAAACCCCAATCATTTTTATCCCTTGCTTTACGGGCGGGTCACAATTGCAGGGCCGTGCAAGGTGATCTCCCCGGAAGCGTCAATGTCCTCAAGCCAGTAGAAGTAGGTCTGGAAGGCTGTAGCACCAGTGTCGACAAACTCGTAGGTTGCGCCAAAGGGGCTGCCTGGCGGGACGTTGGGTGGGATCAGGGTATCATTCAGTTGGACCTTATCGGAGGTCAACGAATCAGAACGATACAAATTGAAGCCCAAATTATCCGTTTCGGTGGCGGTTTCCCAGGACAGCTTCACGCCCTCAGGGACGCTCTCAGCGTCAAAGGAGATCAGGTCCACCGCGGTGGGATTAGATTCTGTCACCATGGCGAAAAGACAACCGCAGTTGGTAGAACCTTCGTCGCTGATAAATATGCCAGTTGAACCCGCCCCATCCGGTGGATAAGTAACATCCGAGCAATTCCCATCTGGTTCCACCGGAATGAAACCCACAATGACAACTTTATAGGTGTTCTCAACATTGCCCTCATAAAAACAGGTAAATTCTGCATCGGCTGCGCCAAATTCCACTGCGTCAGCGCAAGGTGTCGTGGAGGGATAATCACACGTTCCACTATTGTTTGTCTCTTCCAGTGTGACAGGGTAGACAAAAGTCATCCTTTGAGGAGGGTACGGCGCAACTGCGCCAGTGCCGCAATTCACATTGTATAGGTCCAGGGTCAGATTGGTATAGGTAAAGCTGTTAGATGCACTAATGGGGTTGTTAACATGGCAGAATTTGCCCGCAAGAAAGGCCTGGTCTTCTTCAAATTCCGCATTTTCGGCAGTGGTTATCCCCTGGAAAGCCAAACCGCTTTGATAATAAAAGGTATTAGGATTGCCATATGGATATCCATATCGCACTTGATTCCAATCGCCTTCTGGCGGGTTCTGATCCAATCGATCCCCTGTATCAGCACCTTGTCCCTGGGGATCAAGGCCGGTCGGGCCGGTGGCGTACACAAGACCAGTGGCGCTGTCCCGCTCTCCATCTGGACCATTCCACCAACCATCATCAATTTCATCATCGGCAATATAGTCCCGCACCAATGCCACCGCGTCATT
>CAZBFS010000276.1:0-2322 GCA_964491215.1 uncultured Proteiniphilum sp. | reverse complement strand
CAACAAGAGCTTCATCGTGAAAAGAGGTGTCTCAGTGCGTCAGATACTGCAGGTATCAAAGCATCTCTCCGATTATATCCACAACACGGTGGTCAACAGCTCTCAGTCGGTATGGCTGGCACAAAGGGAGGGAAGGGCGAAAGACTCGGACGACAAGACACAGGTCAGCCTGCTGAAGATGCTCACCCTCCACAACAGCGCACAACCACTGGCAACACTGAAAGAACTGAAGATCATCCCGCTTGCCATCTCATACGAGATCGACCCCTGCGACTACCTCAAGGCGAGGGAGTATCAGCTCAGGCGCGACAATCCCGACTACCGGAAGAGCCATGCCGATGACCTTGAAAACATGATCACCGGCATCATGGGCAACAAGGGCAAGGTACACTTTCGCTTTGGCAGCACCATAAACAAGATGCTGGAATATATACCTGCCAACACACCCAAGAATGAACTGGTGGAGAAGGTAGCAACTATCATCGACCATGAGATCTACCGCAACTACAGCTTCTTTCCCCGGAACTATGTCGCCTATGACATGATGACCGGTGAACGACGATTTGCGGCAGAATACAGCAAAGAAGATCAGATACAGTTTGAGGAATACCTGGAAGGGCAGATCAACAAGATCAATATCCCGGAACGCGACGATGCCTTCCTGCGTGAAATGATGGTGATGATGTACGGGAATATGGTTAAAAACAAACTGCTGGTACCCTAAACAACATGGCTATGAGAAGATCGATGATCCTGACAGCGGCATTGATGCTTTTCATGCTCCTCCCCCGATGCAGCGAGGAGCCGGAGCGGCTGGACGATTACCTGGTCGATTTTGCCACGCGCATAGCAACCGATGAGGGGTGTCGCTACCGGCTGGACAACAGCCGTCTGCTGATTCCACGCGAGGGTGATGGCTGCTCCGGCAACGACAGACAACGAGTCATCCTTAACTACAGTTTTCTGAATGGCGATACTATCCGTGTCAACGCTGTTAACGACATCTTTACTGACGGTATCCGGACGGACGGTTTTCCGGAACAGTACGCCACAGATCCGGTAATGATTCAAAGCATCTGGCCAGGTGGGGGGTATCTTAACATGATCATTGAAACAGAATACCACAGTCGCCCCCACAAGGTGGCACTCTTTCGCGACATCAACTCTGAAACAGTAGATTTATGGTTCAGCCATTCCCGCGAAGGGGATCCTCCCGGCTACCGGAAAAAGATGTATGCCTCCTTCTCACTCGACGCCCTGTCGGAAAAGGATGACCCGCAACCGATAGCGTTCCGTCTTTTCATCCATACCGACAGCGGGGTTCGCACCTTTCACTTCACCCTGCAGGAATAGGATCCTCATCAATGGTGAAATCGATGGGCAGGAGACACTTCACGTTCACCTTCTCGCCGCCGTTTACACCGGGTGTCCAGCGCGGCATCAGACCCAATACACGGATCGCTTCATTGTCCAGCTGCGGGTGCAGTCCCTCCACCACCTCTATATTGGAGATTGACCCATCCTTTGCAACGATGAAAGAGCAGAGAATGCGCCCCTCAACACCCAACTGACGTGCTTCCTTCGGATAGCGGATATTGTGTGAGATAAACTCAGCCAATCCCTCTTCTCCGTACACATAACGAGGCATCTGATCCACGATGGTGAGGATCTCGTTCTGCTCAATGATCTCCAGGTCAGTCTTGGCATAGGCTCGGGCAGTGGCCGTCTCCGAGGGACGGGTCCTGACGGGTCTCCTCTGGGCCTGCTTGTTCAACTTGAAATACATCGGCACGTAGCTCTCAGCACGTACGATCTCACCCTTGTGTCGCGCCGGACGCCAGGGAGGCATCTGTTGAAGGATGCGAAGTGCCTCTGCATCGAGCAACGGATCGGCATGATGTATGATGTTGAAGTTGGAGAGGGTCCCATCCTTCTCCACCACGAAGGTATAGACTACCAGCCCCTGGATGTCGCGCTCCGCGGCATCGGCAGGATAGCTAAGCGTATTGGAAATAAAGCGGTGCATCTCGACGGTGCCGCCGGTGTACAACGGCAGAAAATCAGGGTCCTCAATGATTCGGTCGCTGGCTGAATGGGGTGGCTCCTGGGCCATAATCCCGGATTGCTCTCCCGTCATGCCGCCTGTCAGGAGTGTAAGCAGCAGCAGAAGGGTAAAAGTGGGTATCTTCATCTGATCGTTTTGGTATCTGTTAGCATTACATTATCGCAGGACAAAGATAATAAAAAGTGGCTGTAATACACAAATGAAACCGTTACTCACCAGCATTATCACTTAATTTCATTGAGAGCCACAGAATAAAC
>CAZBFS010000275.1:0-2329 GCA_964491215.1 uncultured Proteiniphilum sp. | reverse complement strand
ACAACGACTTCACCTGGAAAGATTTCCAGGCACGCAACAACAACGAGCTGGTAGCAGTGCTGGGTAACTTCGTGAACCGCGCACTGGTACTCACGCAGAAGTATTTCGACAACCGGGTACCGTCCGCCGGCGAGCTGACCGATTACGACCGGGAAACCATCGCCGCCGTAGAAAAGGTGAAAGGCTCCGTGGAGCAGCTGCTGGAAACATACCACTTCCGCGATGCACAGCGGGAGGCGATGAACCTGGCCCGCATCGGCAACAAGTATCTTGCCGACAGCGAGCCATGGAAGACCGCCAAGAGCGACATGGAGCGCACCGCCACCATCCTGCACATCGCCCTGCAGATCACAGCCAACCTCTCCATCGTCCTTGAACCATTCTTACCGTTCTCCATGATCAGGCTTCGTTCATTCCTTCAGGTGGAGGCTCTGCAGTGGGAACAGCTGGGAGCCTTTGATCTGCTTCCTGAGGGACACACACTGGGAAAAGCGGCTCTACTCTTTGAAAAGATTGAGGATGCAGTGATCGAACAGCAGGTTCAGAAGCTGCTCGACACGAAGAAAGCCAACGAAGCGGAGGCCTACCGGGCAAAGCCGGTGAAAGAGAGCATCCAGTTCGACACCTTTGAGAAACTGGATATCCGTGTGGGCACCGTGCTGGAGTGCGAGAAGCTACCCAAGGCGGACAAGCTGCTGCGATTCCTGCTCGACGACGGGTTGGAGAAACGAACCATCCTCTCCGGCATTGCAGCCTTTTATCCTAACCCGCAGGAGCTGGTGGGTCGTCAGGTCTGCTTCATCGCTAACCTGGAACCAAGGAAGCTGCGGGGCATCCTCTCGGAGGGGATGATTCTCTCGGCGGAGAATGCAGACGGCTCCCTGGCGCTGGTAACGCCTACCAAGGAGGTATTGCCGGGCAGTCCGGTGAGTTAGAATGAAAATATTTTTCATAAAACATGCAACTAATTCGTGGTTTTGCCATCTATATAATATGTATCACATAAAATCAATGCATCTCATGAAGAAACAACTACTAATGGTGGCTGCCCTGATGATCAGCCTTACCGCCTTCTCACAGAAGACACACCGCATAGGTGAATGGAAGATCTCACGTGACATCCCGCAGAACGAGCTGAAGCTGAACCTGGGGAGCACCATCTTCGGCTCCTTCCCGGAGATCACCTACGAACGGATCCTGAACAGCGATATCAGCGTGGGGGCCTCACTGGGTGTTGCCCTCGAAGAGGATATCTACCCCACCCATGTGCTGTTCACACCCTATGTACGCTGGTTCTTCGGCGGCAGCTCGGAGAACCTGCAGAAGGTTGGTGCCGGCTTCTTTATAGAAGCCAACGGGGGGCTCTTCACCAGGTCTGACGACGAGCTTTTTTATGAAAACGGAGTGTATGTCAGTCGTGAGGAGACTGCTACGGGTGCCGGTCTCGGCCTGGCGTTGGGGTGGAAATACCTGACACGTAACAACTGGGTGGGCGAGATTTACTTCGGCGGGGGCCGTGATTTTGTGAACGATGGTGCGTATCCACGCATGGGCATCACCATCGGGAAGCGTTTCTGAAATCACAAACAAACAAAAAGATCTTTGAAGAGGGTACGTCACAATTGTGGGTGTACCCTCTTTCCTTTGGAAATCATCGGTGGATGACATTCCAAATCCGCGAATAAAAATGTACATTTGTGGTTGATACGATAATTTGAAAAAAAGATAAATGATGAAAGTCCGAGCTGACCTCAGAAAGATATTACCGGATCTGATCGTGATCCTGCTCTTTGTCATCATCTCATTCCTCTACTTTGCCCCGGCCGTGATTGAGGGCAGGGTGATCGCACAGCACGACTCACTGGCGGCGATCGGGCAAGGGCAGGAGCAACGCGATTACATGGAGCGACACGACGGTGAGCGCACGCGATGGAACATCTCCATGTTCAGCGGCATGCCATCGTACCAGATGAGTCCCACCTACGACTCTTCCAGGCCGCAGGATATGGCGAAGAAGGTCTACTCCCTCTTCCTGCCCAACTATGTCTACCTGCTCTTCATCATGCTGTTGGGCTTCTACATCCTGATGCGCGCATTCCGGGCCTCACCGCTGGTCAGCGCACTGGGAGCCGTGATCTGGGCTTTCTCTTCCTACTTCTTCATTCTGATTGCGGCAGGTCATATCTGGAAGTTCATCACCCTTGCCAATATTCCACCCACGATTGCAGGTTTGATTTATATCTATCGTAAAAAATATCTGTTGGGAGCACTGCTATTCATGCTCTTCACCGCTTTCCAGATCTCGGCCAACCATATCCAGATGAGCTAT
>CAZBFS010000274.1:0-2335 GCA_964491215.1 uncultured Proteiniphilum sp. | reverse complement strand
GCAGCGAAATAGTCGATGCTCCTCCCCTCGATACGGGTAGGCAGGATGGGGAAGTTGCTGATATCGTCGCTACCCTTCAGCACAGCATCCTTCTCCAGGTGGAGATGGGTATTCTGCCTGAAAAAAAGAGCACCGCTAAGGTACACCCCCCTGGGAATGCTTATCACGCCTCCACCGTGCGTATGGGCCTTGTCGATAACGGCCTGTATCTGTTCTGTCTGTAGCAGGGTACTGTCGTTCACCACGCCATGATCGGTGATCCGGTAGAGCTTACCCAACTGCTCAATCTTCACCTCTTCGACGTTCTTAAACCAGTCGGGGATAGCTGTTCCGTCGGGGAACCGCTCGTTTGCGAAAAAGGGAGCACTCAGCATAGTGCATAATAAAACAAGGATTGTTTTTTTGATCTTCATAGTTTTATCTTTTTTCTTATGATTAAAATTATTTATTTTTAAATGTATCATATAGAACTCGCTTTAATCATCTGCTTGAGTGAAACAGTTTACATGCTCGTTTCATTTGTATTTCCTGAGTGATCTATTGCTCGTCGGCCGCTGCAGGCTGTGAAACGTATGTCACCGCATCATCACCCACCTCGGGACCCAGAAAAGTCTGATCGGCAACGTTGGTGAGCCTTATCTTTTCTGTTTTGCGGCCTCTCACCTGATAGATGGTTTCGGCCAGTACATCAGTCACCAGGTTCTCAACGGTCAGGTTACGCACATTGTTAAGCTTCAGGGCCGCTCCCGACTCGGCATATATCTGGATGTTCTTCAGCGTGATATCTTCAGAATCAATCAATTCTGCTCCCTCACGGGCATGGACCACATAATCCTCGATATGAATGTTCTCGATGTTCTGCTCCGGCAGACCATGGAAATAGATCGCCCTGCGTGCATTCCTGCAGGTAACCCTTTCAACGAAGATGTTCCGGAAAACAGGTGTCGTCTCATCTACCGGAGGCAAGAGCTCCTCCTGCGGCACCTGATCGCCATCCTCGAGTGATTCTACAGCCGACTTGCCGCCGTAATAGAGGTTGAACAACAGGGGCTCCGTTGCAATATCAAACATGCTGATATCGGAGATGTAGATGTTCTCCACCACACCGCCGCGTCCCCTGCGGCTCTTAAATCGAAGGCCGACGTCGGTACCCAGGAACTGACAGTTGGAGACAGAGACATTTTTTACACCGCCCGACATCTCACTGCCGACCACAAAGCCACCATGTCCCTTGAAGACGGTACAGTTGTCCACGATCAGGTTCTCAGTACGCATGTTGCGTCGTCTGCCATCCTCATCTTTTCCCGACTTGACACAGATGGCGTCATCACCCACATCGAAGGTGCTGTTCACGATCAGGCTGTTTCGGCACGACTCCAGGTCGATGCCGTCACCATTCTGGGCAAAGGAGGGATTACGCACCTGGATGCCATCGATGATCACATTCTCGCACATCAGCGGATGAATATTCCAAGCGGGTGAATTCTGAAAAATGACGCCCTGAAGAAAGACATCCTTACAGTTCTGGAGACTAACCATCACGGGGCGTAAAAAATCTCTCAACGCAAGCCATTCCTCTTCCGACTTCAGGTTACGTGGCACGTTCATATCGCTGATGGTGTCGCCATGCAGATATGCTGCAGAGGGCATCCAGTAGTCGTCTCGTTTGAATACTCCCCCTTGGGAGGTTGCACGTGCCCACTGCCGCTCGGTAACCTTCTCTTTCTTCAGCGGGCGCCAGTAATGACCGTTGCCATCGATGGCACCACTGCCGGTGATGGCAATGTTCTGCAAATCCTTACCCCAAATGGGTGACTGACAGCGACGGGTGTCCAACCCTTCGAAAGAGGTCTCCACCAGCGGATAAAGATCTTTGTCGGGAGAGAACAGTATGATGGAGCGATCCTCCAGATGCAGGTTGATATTGCTCTGCAGGACGATGGGTCCTGTGAACCAGACACCGGCAGGCACAATCAGCCTGCCACCTCCCCGGGAGGAGAGGTGATCCATTGCCTTGGCAAAGGCACCTGTGTTCAGTGATGTGCCATCACCCACTCCCCCGAAGTCGGCCACAGAAACGCTGTAGTCGGGAAATGTGGGAGGTGAGAGCAACGGCATCTCAAACGGGAGATTCTCATAGAGATAACTATAGGGTGAATCCTTCCCGGAGCTATCATTGCAGGAAGAGAACAGTAAAAGGGAAAGCAGAAAAAGGGTGAATCTTGAAAATGTATGCATCTTATCAATCGTTATTTATTCAACTCGAGGCTGCCCATGATAAAGGGACCGGTAGCCTTGGCATCGTTGTCCCTGATCTTCTCGCTGATGTAATATT
>CAZBFS010000273.1:0-2337 GCA_964491215.1 uncultured Proteiniphilum sp. | reverse complement strand
TGAAGCCGATGGCCATCAGCGCCGTCACAATAAAGGTGATACCCAGCCCCTTGAGTGGCTTGGGTACGTGCGAGTATTCCAGCTTCTCACGGATGGCTGCCAGACCCACGATGGCAAGCAGCCAACCGATGCCGGAGCCGAAGCCGTAGGCGGTGGCCATGCCGATATTGGCAAACTCGCGCTGCTGCATGAAGAGCGATCCACCCAGGATGGCGCAGTTCACAGCGATTAGCGGCAGGAAGATACCGAGTGAGGCGTAGAGCGAGGGACTGAACCGCTCAATGATCATCTCCACCAGCTGCACGATGGAAGCGATGACAGCGATGAAGATGAGCAGGCTGAAGACGCTCAGGTCAACCTCTGTGAACTCCTCTCCCAACCAGGCAAGCGCTCCCGACTTGAGCACGTGGTTCTCCAGCAGGAAGTTGACCGGCACCGTGATCACCAGTACAAAGGTAACGGCGATACCGAGTCCAAGGGCTGTCTTCACGTTCTTCGATACCGCCAGAAAGGAGCACATCCCCAGGAAGTATGCGAATACCATATTGTCGACGAAGATCGACCGGACAATCAGACTAATTGCATCCATATATGTTGTTGTTTTTGTTGATCAGTTAATTGGTTTCTTCCTGCAAGTCCTTGTTGCGGGCCCTGTGCACCCATATGATAACCGCCACCAGCATCAGCGCCATCGGTGCCAGCATCATCAGTCCGTTGTTCTCATAGCCGGCATCGTACATGAACTGGGGGATCACCTTGTGTCCCAGCAGCTCACCCGAGCCAAGCAGCTCGCGGAAGAAGCCCACGGCCACCAGGATCCAGCCGTAACCGAGCCCATTGCCAATGCCATCGAGGAAAGAGGGCCAGGGGCCGTTACCCAGGGCAAACGCCTCCAGACGTCCCATCAGGATACAGTTGGTAACGATCAGTCCCACGAACACCGAGAGCTGCTTGTTCACATCATAGGCGTAGGCTTTCAGCACCTCGCTCACGATGGTCACCAGCGAGGCGATCACCACCAGCTGCACGATGATACGGATACGGTTGGGAATGGTCTTGCGCAGCAATGAGATGATCACATTGGCCAGTGCCATCACGATGGTCACCGCCACCGCCATCACCAGCGAGGGCTCCAGCTTGGAGGTCACCGCCAGCGCGGAACAGATACCGAGCACCTGCACGATCACAGGGTTATTTTTATTCAACGGTCCCAGCAGGGCCGCTTTGGTTTTATTTGATAATGCCATAATCTTACTCTTTTATGTCGACTGACCTTATTGGGCAGCGTTCAGGTTCATCAAAAAGTTACTGTATTGCCCCACGCTGTTGAGCAGCATGGCATCCACCCCCTTGCTGGTGATGGTGCCACCGGAGATACCGTCCACCTGGTCACGGCCGGCAGCCGTCTGGCCCGGCTTGACCACCGCCACGGAGCGGAACGCCCCTCCCTTGATCAGCTCCTTGCCGGCAAACTGCTGCCGGAAAGAGGGTGTCACGATCTCGGCACCCAGCCCCGGTGTCTCACCCTGGTGACCGAACTCGGCACCATAGATGGTGCTGCCGTCGGCCTCCACGGCCAGGTATCCCCAGATGGGACCCCACAGTCCTGCACCATCCATCGGGATGATGTACTTCACCGAACCATCCACTTCTGCCTCATAGACCGGCAGCCCCGCTGCACTTTCGTCGTCCAGCTCGGTGGAGAAGGCAGGATCATCGGGGGTGGTACCCTCGCTGCCCTCAACCTTCATCCCATCAGGGGTGATCAGGTAGGCGTTCTTCACCAGCTCGTCATACTTCTGCAGCGCATCGGCGGCAGAAGCATCGATGTTGAGTGAGCGCAGGATCTGCTGCATCTTGTCGATGTTCACGTTGGCGGTCTGTCTTTCATTCAGGGCCTGGTGCGTAAAAGCGAGCCCCAGAGCAACGATGATCACCATGATCGACGCATATAGGATAGTGTATCCACTGTTTTCTCTGTTCATATCGATTGATTTATGGAATCGTGATGCTTATTCTTTTTCAGTCATTAACCTTTGAGTGCTGCAGCTGCAGCACGTTTCGCACGCCGCTTGATGTTGGCATCGATCACGTAGAAGTCGATGAGCGGAGCAAAGGCGTTGATCAGCAGGATGGCCAACATCATCCCCTCCGGATAACCGGGGTTGAAGACGCGGATGGCAACCGCCACCAGCCCAATCAGGAAGCCGAAGATCCATTTACCCTTCTCCGTGCGGGCCGATGTCACCGGGTCGGTAGCCATGAAAACGGCACCGAAGGCAAAGCCGCCCAGCAGGAAGTGATAGTAGAAGGGCATCTCCATCATGGCATTCTGTG
>CAZBFS010000272.1:0-2341 GCA_964491215.1 uncultured Proteiniphilum sp. | reverse complement strand
GTTTACCGATTACGAGGAGGACGATCAGATGAGTGCTCCCCTGCTGCAATCGATCAGGGATGCTGTGAATGGATACAGCTTCCCGCTCTGTTTTGGTTTTCCGGTAGGGCATGTCAGGGAAAACTATCCCCTGGTAATGGGGAGCAATGCTACACTTACCGTGACGGAATCAGCGCTCCGCTTTTCACAAGTAACAACACCACAACCATGACGATAAGTACAGAACTACTATTGCTTACGGGCTCAGTATTGTTTTTCATCAGTATGCTGTTGGGAAAGGCGGGACATCGTTTCGGGGTGCCGGTGCTGCTGTTGTTCCTGCTGGTGGGAATGATCTTCGGCTCTGACGGTTTCGGACTGGAATTCGAGAATGTACAAACGGCACAGATCATTGGCACCATCTGTCTGACCATTATTCTCTTCTCGGGTGGACTCGATACCAAGTTCAGGGAGATCAAGCCGGTGATTGGGCCCGGAGTGGTGCTCGCCACCCTGGGGGTGCTGATTACGGCTCTTGTAACAGGCTTCTTTATCTGGTGGTTGTCGGGGCATATGTTCGCAGGACTTGGTATCAGCCTGCTGACAGCCATGCTGTTGGCTTCCACCTTCTCCTCCACCGACTCGGCTTCGGTATTTGGTATCCTCCGCTCCAAAGGGTTGGTGCTGAAGAACAATCTTCGGCCACTGCTCGAACTGGAGAGTGGTAGCAACGACCCGATGGCCTACATGCTCACCATAATGTTCATGGGCATCATGCAGTCTGGCGACGATCCCCATATCGGCATGGTGCTGCTGGAAATCGTGGTACAGCTCACGGTGGGTGCAGCCAGCGGATACCTGGGGGGAAAGGTTGCGGTAAGCATCATCAACCGTATCCGGATGGACAATGCCTCTCTTTACCCCATTCTTTTGTTGATACTGGGTATCTTCATATTCGCTGCAACCTACTTCCTGCAGGGTAACGGTTATTTGGCCGTTTATATTGCGGGATTGGTGATCGGCAACTCCCGGTTCTCCCACAAGCGTACCTCCATGAAGTTCATGGATGGATTTGCCTGGATGAGCCAGATACTGCTCTTCCTCACGTTGGGACTGCTGGTCAATCCCGCTGAACTGATCGACGTGCTGGTGCCGGCACTGATCATCTCTTTCTTCCTGATCTTTGTAGGGCGACCGTTGACGGTGTTTCTTACGTTGGCTCCTTTCCGCAAGATCCGGTTCAAGGATAAGCTCTATGTCTCCTGGGTGGGACTGAGGGGCGCTGTGCCCATCATCTTTGCCATTCTTCCCCTTGCCGCCGGTATTCCTGATGCCAGATGGATTTTCAACATGGTCTTTGTCATCACCATTGTCTCCCTTCTGGTGCAGGGTACCTCATTGCCCCTGGTGGCCAAATGGCTGAAGCTGGCAGCCAGACCAACCAGATACAAGGCATTTGAGGATTTTGACGTGGAGTTTGCCGAGGAGATCAAATCGGCCATGACCGAGATACTGATTACCGAGGAGGCGTTACAGTTTGGTAAGAACCTTATAGAGATGCCCTTTCCCGACAAAACATTGGTGGTAATGGTGAAACGTGATGAGCAATACTTTGTGCCTACAGGACAGACAGAACTGCACGCAGGGGATAAGCTGCTGGTGATCTCCGACGATGAGGAGGCTCTGAAAGAAACCTACAGGAATATTGGCATAGCGGAGTTCAACTACCAGCGGAACGTGTAGTGAAGATTGATTCAGATGGAAGGAGATTGATCAAACAAGAAAGGGATGAAACGAGCAGGGATGTTTTCACTGGTGGTTGCGATGACGGCGGGGATGCTGCTTACCATGTCGTGCAACTCCTGTCAGTCGGGAAAAAGCAGTATGGCGGTGGTTGAACCGTACCAACCGCAATCACCGGTATTCAATGCCGATAGTGCTTATCGTTATCTGGAGGAGCAGGTGGCGTTCGGTCCCCGTGTACCCGGTACGGCTGCACATGAAGCGTGTGGCAACTATCTGTCTGCGAAGCTGGCTTCCTTTGGGGCAGAGGTGACCGAACAGCAGACAGAGGTGACACATTACGACGGCAGGAGGCTCCCCATTCGTAACATTATTGGCAGTTTTGCTCCTGAGCAGGAGAAGAGGATATTGCTTTTCGCCCACTGGGACTCCCGTCCTTTTGCCGACGAGGAGAGCGATCCGGAACGTAGGCAACAGCCCATTTCCGGTGCCGATGATGGTGCCAGCGGGGTAGGGGTGCTGCTGGAGATAGCCCGCCAGCTGCAGCAAAAGCCATTGGACGTAGGTGTCGACATCATCTTCTTCGACCTGGAGGATTGGGGACAACCTTCGTTCGAAC
>CAZBFS010000271.1:0-2357 GCA_964491215.1 uncultured Proteiniphilum sp. | reverse complement strand
TGCAAACAGGTGGGAGGTTTTTAGTAAGAAATCCAGACTCTCATTGATGTTACCCACAAAAACCATGGAGGCATTGGCATTTTTCTCTTCTTTGCCGCGGGCAAAGGAGGCCGAAGCCATGTAATCCTTCATGATCTGGATACCGTCTTTATCCTTGAAATGAATCCCCGCCACTTCGTCAAAGGCTACACAGTCCCACAATCCGACTAATCCAATCGAACGGGTGGACATATTATAAAATAGATTGGCAACCGTAGTCTGTCCCCCGGAAACTAGTATAGAGTTGGGGGAAATTTCCTTATAAACATGGGATTTACCGGTTCCCCGTGGCCCCAGCTCACACAGGTTATAATTATTTTCCACCAGCGGCACCAAACGCAGCAACAAATGCCACTTCACCACCGGTTCTAACTGAGTTGGCTCCAGGCCGGTGGAACGAATCAGCACATCTATCCATTCGTCTTTGGTAAACTGTTTGCGTCCTTCCAGGATCTCATTTAAATCCATGTTGGGCATCTGAATGGGTTTCAAGCTTACAATGCTGAAAGGATTATTATGCCGGTTTTCCTCATCGTAGAAATACTCCATTTTAAGAATCGCCCAAATGCCACCCGCTAACAGCTTCTCGTACTTTTTCACATACTCCGAGCTGACCGCTACCCCTTTAATACCCAGGTTGGAAAACTCAGCTTCATAAATGTCCCGCTTTTCGTTGAGTTTTACGGTTAATTTATCAATTACCGTATACTGACCCAGTTCTTTAATACGTGATTTGACCTTTTCTGCTTCATCAGGACGGACGAAGTTATCCGCCAGGATTTTTTTAACCCGCTCCACCCCATCATTAATGGCTGCTTCATCATCGGTGGCACAATACATCCCCAGGAGGTATTCCAAAACATAAGTAGGAACATTGGCTCCCTGTTTAATCATCCCGGTCAGGTCTTTGCGAACTACCCGGCCGGCAAAATACTGGTTCAGTTTTGCATCCAAATACGACGTTTCCATTATCTTCGCCTCGCTTCAGAAAAATAGACACTGAATACACTGATAAATTATGAATAAAACTGAAATTTTTAAATAAATATAATGCCACTGTCAAAAGTCCTAATATACTTAACCCCAATATTAAGGAGTGAGGGTGCTTTCCCTGCCCCTGCTCTTACAAATCAAAATCGGAGCTAAATGCTATGTTGATTTTGAAAGGAATTTTCTCTTCAAGTAATTCCGTATCCACATCTCTGACTATCAGGAAATAATCCTTTTGTTTGTCATAGGGACCGGTTTTTAAGGTTAATCTTACTTTATGGCTGCGTTCGGCCGGTTTGTCGGAGCGCTTGTCAGCAATAAGCGGTTCCCGGTTGGATATTATCTTGCCGTTCTCATCTTCCATATAAACTTCAACCGTCCGGGGCAGGTGTTCTTTATCTACTTTTTCGGTCTGGAAGAATTCCAGGCTAAACAGGGTATTGCTTATCTTGCGAGATTCGTTTACCAGCTTAAGTTTAACCTTATTTTCTTCCTTCTTCCGGCGGTTAGAACCCCGCAAAGCCTTATATTTGATTAAAGGAACCATTACTTCCTGCAGGGCGGCGCCGCCATGGACGAAGTTGGCTCCCGGTCCCTGTACCTTAAAGCGAATAGCCGCACGGGGCACGTAAACCCATAAATCGCCTTGCTCACAGCTAATATAATCAGGTTTAAACTGCATTAAGGCATCGCTTTGCACTTCCTTATAACTAAGCAGGTAGCGCCTTTTTTCTGCAAATGCCGCTACCATTTCCTTTTTCATTTTATCGCTTTCCGGCAGAGGATCACGCCGGTACAAAAAGCCATGATCGGCGGTAACAAAAATATTCACCCCACCCAAATCGTCCCGAATCAGACGGATTAAACGATAGATTTCCTCCAGGCTCTGCCCCACCGCATCAAACACCTTGATTTCGGTTGCTGCCGCATGTCCAGTGGCATCGATACTATCATGATATATATATATCAGCTTTTTTCCTTTTACCAATTCCCGCCGGGCTTCTTTGTTCATATCGATAAGCGTCTGGTAATGCGTGGCCACGGCATCTGATACCCAATGCTGCAAAACCTGTTCCCGTTCCTGCAGGCTATCGGTTTTCTTGCTATCCACCAGTACCTGTTGATTCTGGTTCAGGCTCAGTTCCTGGTGGGGCAGGAGAGCTGCCATTCCGTAAGGTGTGGTTGAAGGTAAAACCCCCAGCAGAGTATCCAGGTTTACAGTAGCTACCGTTTCCTGGTTGAGACGAATGGCAATATCCACGGCCACTTCATAGCGCAGGGCATCGGAAATGATAACAAAACAACGTTCACCTCCATTAATCATGGGT
>CAZBFS010000270.1:0-2368 GCA_964491215.1 uncultured Proteiniphilum sp. | reverse complement strand
GCAGACCGAAGATGGTATTCATCGTTTAGTTTCTTTTGGATGTTACCTCTGATTCATACGCCTGGATTTCCTTGATGTAAGCATCACCCACCGGAACACCCTGCTTGTTGCAGTAGTAGTTATAGAGAGCGTTCCAGGGCATTCCTTTCAGTTCTTCCAGGTAGGCCATCCGTTCAAAATTCTTATCCTGCGTCTCATACTCCCTCAGTTTTGCCGTGGGCTCCAGGAGGGCTTGCAACATCGCTTTCTGGGCTGAACGGATACCAACCACATAAGCACCGATACGGTTGATTGAGGCATCGAAATAATCCAGTCCCATGTGTATACGGTCCATATGACCTGAGCGTACAATCTCCTGTGAGATGGCAAGCAGCTCGTCGGTGAGGATCACCACATGGTCGCTGTCCCAACGTTCCGGACGGCTCACGTGCAGGGTTATTTCAGGAACAAACAACAACATGGATGATAGCTTGTCCGAGATGACTTCGGTGGGATGGAAGTGACCGGCATCGAGGGTGAGGAGCATGTTGTTCTTCACCGCATATCCCAGGTAAAACTCATGTGATCCTACCACATAGCTTTCACTACCAATACCGAACAGCTTGCATTCAACACAATCTTTCAGGTAGTCGGTACTTATCTTTTCTGAGAGCACTTCATCGAGTGACTCCTGGAGCAGACGTCGGTGCTCATAACGGGATACGGTTTTGTCTTTTTCCCCATCGGGAACCCAGATGTTGTGGATACAGGGGTCACCCTGTTGTCTGCCTATCTCTGCTGCAATTTTCCTGCACTGGCGAAGATGATCTTTCCAGAAGCGTCTGATTTCGGGGTCGAAATCGGAGAGGGTGTAGCCGCTGTTGGCTTTGTCGTGCGAGAAGAAGGTGGAGTTAAAGTCGAGCATCACGTTTTTCTCTTTCGCCCAGTCGATCCAGCTTTGGAAATGCTTGGGTTCCACTTTGTCGCGATCCACAAACTCACCGCCGAAATCACCATAGGTGGCGTGCAGACTGATGCGATGTCTCCCGGGGATCAGGGAGATCGCTTTTTCCAGGTCGCTTCTCAGCTCTTCGATGGTGCGCGCTTTTCCCGGGAAGTTGCCGGTTGTCTGTATCCCACCCGTCAGTTCTCCTTCCGGGTTCTCAAATCCCGATACATCATCTGCCTGCCAGCAGTGAATGGAGATGGATAGCTTGTCTAATTTTTCGACGGCTTGATCAATGTCAACACCCAGTGCAGCATACTGTGCTTTTGCATCCTCATATGCTTTTTGTAATTGTTCTTCCTTCATAAGATTTTAATTGGTTGAATGATTTTATAATTGTATGAATATGTTGTCTCGTTACAGACCATTCATGCTGAACATCATTGTTGGTTCCCGGTCATGTTTCAATTACTCATCGAGGAAGACGCCGAGATATTGCTGATAGTGGTTCTCCCATTCTTCCCTGTTAACCGGTTCAAAGGTGTCCAGTTCACTCGAGTTGCGTACGATGCGACGCATCTCATCCTTGTTTTGTATCACACCGGCAGCCTGGGCCTGAAGCAGTAGGTTACCCATTGCAGTAGCCTCCGAAGGACCGGCTACAACCGGTATCCCAATGGCATTTGCCGTAAATGCGTTCAGCATTTGGTTTTTCGATCCCCCGCCAATGATGTGAAGGGTCCCGATGGGGAAAGAGGCCAGCTTTTGCAGGTTTCCCAATACCTGTTTGTAGCGGAAGGCAAGACTCTCATATATTGCACGGGCAATCTCTCCGACGGTGACCGGGATATACTGATTGGTCTTGCGGCAGTAATCCTGAATAGCTCCGACCATGGAGGTGGGGTTGGCAAAACAGGATGCATCGGGGTTGATGAAGCACTGAAAAGGCTTGCTCTGTTCTGCAGCTGAAACGATCTCCCCGAAAGTGAGTGATTGATCCTGATCCCATTCCTTCTTGCACCGCTCAATAAGCCACATGCCGCAGATGTTCTTCAAGAGACGGATGGAGCCGTCGGCACCTCCCTCGTTGGTGAAGTTTAGGGAATAGGTTTCATCGTTTATTACCGGTTGATCAGACTCAATACCCATCAGGGACCAGGTTCCGGAGCTCAGGTAGGCGAAATTTCCATCGATAGCCGGGACGGCCAGCACAGCAGATGCTGTGTCATGTCCGGCAACGGCAACCACGGAGAGCTTCTCCAGACCGGTAAGATGTTGTACCGATTCGCTAATGTTGCCGATCTCTTCACCTGAAAAAACCACCGGAGCAAAATGATCAGGCGTAAGACCTATTGCTTCCAACAACGTGGGATCCAATTTCCGGGTATAGGGGTTTATCAATTGAGAGGTGGATGCGATGGTATATTCGGTTACCATCTTGCC
>CAZBFS010000269.1:0-2378 GCA_964491215.1 uncultured Proteiniphilum sp. | reverse complement strand
TGTCCTCCGGTGACCCCTTCACTCAGGATCAGCGTGTCGAGCTTTCCGCGGGAGGTGTAAATTCCAGCGGAGAGACCGGCAGCGCCGGCACCTAAAATCATCACATCAAATATCTTGTCCATATGGTTACTCTTTTCATTCATCCGGCCGTGGCCTGCTGAGGATCTCATCGGAGGCATGGAGTGCCTCCCTTTTTCACTTCTCAGGCGAGGTGGTTGTCAAGGTTCTGTTTCACCTGTTCCATGTTCTGGATGCTGGTGGTTGCCTTTGCTACCTTTCCGTTCTTGTAGTACATGGTGAAGGGGAGACCCATGAAACCGCGGCACTCAGGTGCATTGCGGATCACCACCGATTCAGGGTTGTCGAAGCCCATGGAATAGAACTTCACATTATCGTACTCCTCCTCGAGCTCTTCCATAATCTCGTAGACAGGTATACACATGGGACCCATGCGTCCACAACAGACCATTACATTTTCCTGCTCGTGGATGATCTTCTGCAGTTCATCTGCCGTTTCTATCTCCTGAATATTGGTTCTTAAATAATTCATCTTTGTTGTCGTTTAATTATTGTTTTGTTTCCGAATGCAAAGATAGATGCTATAACCGTTCTCACGACGAACGTCAGGGTGAGAGATGCCATACCCATTGCTGAGATGCATCAATTAGCGGACTGACAAAGATCAGTTCCGGTAAAAGTTGTATCTTTGAACAGCAAAAGACATCAATCATGAATGGCAGGATGATAAATGAGCAGGACAACTGCGAGAAGATGGTTGCCTGCTTCCGCGATCTGACACCACAGGAGCTGGAGCAGATCAACAATGGCAAGACTGAGCTGACCTACCTGGCGGGTGAAAACCTGTTCAAGCAGGGTGCTTTCTCCACACACCTTCTGCTGATCACGGAGGGATTGGTTAAAGTTTATCTTCAGACCGGAAGGGAGAAACAACTGAACCTGCAGCTGGCACAGACGGGCGACTTCCTCGGCTTCGCCTCGCTCTTCGGCGAGACACTGCACGCCACCTCCGCCGTGGCCCTCACCGACACAGAGGTATGCATGATCGACAAGGAGCAGATGCGCAACCTATTGCTCAACAATGCCCAGTTTGCCATGCGCATAACCTCGCGCAACTACCGCAACGAGCGACAACTACTCACCATCATCGCCAACATGACTTACAAGCAGATGCGGGGTAAGCTGGCATCCACCCTGCTCTACCTGAGCGGTGTAAATTTCAGCGACCAGAACGTCTTCCAATACATGTCGCGGCAGGACCTTGCCAACTTCGCGTCGGTAGCCACCGAGAGTGCCATCAAGCTGCTCAAGGAGTTTGAACGTGACGGGATCATCACCCTCGAAGGGAAGGGGATCACCATACTGAACAGGGCTGAACTGGAGAAAATTGAACGATTGGGGTAATACCGAAAAAAATCAGCCGTTCTGACTGATCAGCTGCAGCAGTTTCTTGTCGGTGATGGTCACCTGCTTTCCATCCATGCGTATGATGCCATCGGCGATGAACTCGGAGAGAGCCCGGTTGATGCTCTCCCTGCCGGCATCCACCCAGTTGCCGATGTCCGACTGTGAGAGGGGAAGGCTAAACTGATCCGATTCAAAAAGATGCTCGGAAAACTCAAGCAACACGTCGGCCAGGTTACCCCTCATCTGCTTCTGTGTGCGGCTGGCACATCGACGGTATGCCTCCAGCTCGCTCTTGCAGAGCTCCATCAGGATATAGGCAGAAAAGTCTTTGTTCTCTGCCAGCAGCTTTTTAAACACCTCGATATCAATGAAGCAGACCTCCGACTCCGTCACGGCTGTAACACTGTACTGGTTGATCTTGTCACCAAAAGTGGTAGGCAGTCCCAGGTAGGTGGGCGCCTTCACCAGCGTTACGATCTGCTCGCGGGAGGGACCGGAGAGATGTACCTTGGCCATTCCCATGCGAAGGAAAATCACATTGGTGGAGAAGACACCCTGCCGGATGATGGTATCTCCTTTTTTGAACCTGACCACCGCGTGGCTGCCACCCAGCAGCTCCAGCTGACAATCTTTCATCTGAACGGATGATTTCAGTACACAGTCACAATCGATACACTCATTATTCATTGCTGCTATCTCTTTATGCAGATATCCGAAGAACGTGATGACATTCACACGGTTAACCTGCTTACCATGCAAAGATAGGGAAAGATGTGACATATATCACAAAATAGTGTAAAATACTGCACCTGCGAAAAATATTTTATTGCAGATATCTTTCCGTAATTTGCATCCGGTTCAATTTCAAAATCATACCGCCAAAACTATGGAAAAATCAACTCCCCTTTCAATGGAAGCACTCCAGCAAGAGTTGGAAAAGCTCAAGGCAAGAA
>CAZBFS010000268.1:0-2385 GCA_964491215.1 uncultured Proteiniphilum sp. | reverse complement strand
TATATAGATGGTGAGGTCTTTTCCTATCCGTTGAATTATGACATATTGTATGTGTTTCCACTCTCTAAAACGGAAGGTTACTCTATCCTGGTGGACCCGGTGAATGTGGATCTGGAGTTCAATACCGTGGCTGATTATATCAACGGGAAAAATGAAACCTATACGAATGCGCTTACAGTGCAATCATACGTCGATTACCAGTTGAGGGTGAGCTCCATATACCCCAATTTCTCCTCTGCATCGGGGAGTACATTGCCCCTCGATATTGTGCGTCTACAGCTGTCAGACAATAACCAGACCACTACTCCAAAGGCAATTACCGAAACAATGGTGACACTGATAACCGGTGCATCCACCGGAAGCAATACCAAAAACTATAACATGATATTCTCAACCGGTGCGGATGATTCCCGACTGTTCAACCTTCCCTCTCAACTCTATAGTACGGACCTCCTGTTTGAAATTACTCCGCAATAAAGAATGTGGCACAGCACAAAGGCAACCACTACGATTGGAATCTTGCTGATAAGCTTCCTCTTTGTTTCTGCTAAGACATCACCCTTACCTCAATCTCCTCTGGAGATGGAACTCAGGGTGTTGCCTGACGATGGGAACATGCTGAGCCATGTGCTGAAGGTAATCAATCATGGAGACAGCACGTTTCAGGGTCTCCTTGCTGTGAACCTGCCTGAGGGGTTCCGCTCCATTTCCCGGGAGGATCGTAAGGTTACGATTGCTCCGGGTGATAGCAGCTTTGTCTCTTTTAAGCTGTTGTTGACGAAGGATCTTGAAGCGGGAGAGAAGCAGATACGTTATCACCTATACAACAACAAAAGGGAGATTGTCTCAATCCGGGAGACAGCTCTCGACATTGAACAGCAGGAACGAATCGTGATGCTGACCGACCAGGCTCCTCCTCCCCTCACCAATCCCGATGACTCCGTACGTATTCATGTAACAATGAACAATATGGGGAATGTCACTGAGCATTTGACACTGGTGTTCAATGTGCCGAATCTCCGCACATCATCACCCTTTACGGAGGTCACCGCCTCACTCGCTCCCGGTGAACAACGGGACTTCACACACCGGTTTATTGCCAGTGGCAACCTGTTGGAGGAGGGTCGTTTTCAGGTGTTTATCACAGCGATGAAGGGGAGCGAGCGAAAAATAGTAGATAGTAAGAGCGTGACGGTGCACATTGTCTCCTCCCGAAGAAATTATGACGCGATGCTCCACGATCAGCTCTACCGATCGGGTGAAGGTTCCCTGGATAACGCCATCCAGCTAAGCTATCGCACCTACAACAACTCCTCATCCACCCTCCAGCTACAAGGGGGACACTATCAGGATTTGCCAGCAGGCTACCTCCATCTGAAAGGCAACATTTACAAATATGACAACCAGTCAACTCCCTATGTAACCAACACATCACTGACCTATCGCTATCTTGAGAATGAGTTGACAGTGGGTAATGTAAGTGAGCAGGCGGAGCTCTCTCTTTATGGGCGTGGAGCAAAAGCGATTTTTTCAAATGCCGGAAAAAACAAGCGGCTCTCCTTTGGTGTTGTGGATCAGAACTACAACCTGCTCTCATCCAATCCCTGGTTCAATGATTACTACTCATTCTTCGCGAAAGGCGAACTGGGAGCGAGCAGCCGGAAAAGTGGCACCAGCCTGACCTATGTCTTTCAACAAACCCTTACGAAAAGGCTCGATATCACATGACCTCTCTTGCCTGGCGTTATCTTTTCAATGACAAATGGCAACTGGAGGTCAATACACATGGTGCGTTGTCGCAATATCAGGAGATGGAGATCAACAAATTTACGGGAGCCGCTGAACTAAGGTATCGTGGAGTGCTATTCTCCGACATGATGCTCAACGGCTCTGCCTACTACAGCGACCCCTACTTCGCCGGGAACAGGAAGGGGAGTATCAGCCTCAGTCAAAGTATCAGCAAAAAAATCATCGATGAGATCTACCTGAGCGGTTCATTCAGCTACAATGTCTCTGAACCCAAATCATATCGCCACGACTATAATTATCGCTCAGAAAACACCAATGGCAGTTTTTCTGTTTCATTACCCAAGATAGGGGCTCTTTCATCCTCACTGAATTACAGCTACAGGAAGGAGGGATCGGAGTCCTATGCCCAATTTCTAGGGGAGTACGCACCGGAAGAGAGCTACCTGACCATGTCATCACACCGTGTGGGGTGGCAATGGCGTTGGCAGAGTCCCGATAGAAACCATTCGCTCCACGGAACACTGGAGGGGGGGCTCTACAACAATCCGATTGACAAGGGAAATGAAAGACAAGGTAAGGGTTCACTGAACTACGCATACCGTTGGCTCAACCTCGGAGCTACCTGGCAACAGGGGG
>CAZBFS010000267.1:0-2387 GCA_964491215.1 uncultured Proteiniphilum sp. | reverse complement strand
ATGCAAAGCTGCAGTACCGCATCCCCTAAGAACTCCAGTTTCTCGTTACTTTCAGACATTTTCTGCTGGTTAGCATAAGATGAATGCGTAAGCGCCAGCCTCAACAGTTCAGGATTCTTAAAACTGACATTCAGTTTATTAATATTCATTCTCGATGACTCCTTATCCATAAGAGTCCATTCCTCAGCCAAACCTTCCCCTGGCTCAGGAATATACTCCATAATTCATAGCCTTTTGACCCATATTCCATTATAGCAATGAAGTATCGAGTAGCTAGAAGGCAGGGTGCGACCCTGTCTTCTTTGCTCTCACAGAACCGTACGTGCGTTTTCCGCATACGGCTCATGCAGTTTCCATCACGATGTGTGACAGTAACCCAACTTTGACTTTCGTCATTTCATATAACCCCAATTCATCAAGGTAGCTGTTTGGCATCAGCATATGGATGATGTGGACTTTGGAGTTCTTCCAACGCCTAACATCCATTTTCTCACCGGTGTGTTTCATCTTCTTTCGACGAAGCTCTTTGTGCATTGCTTTGTAGGTCTTCCACTGCTTCATTCGAATCATTCGGAGTCTTCTCCGGATCCAGCCCATGAGGTCAGACACCAGTGTTTTGATATCTGCTACTCGATAATAATTGATCCATCCTCGCAGCACGGGCGTCAATTCCTCCACCACTACCTCCAATGGCCTGCCACTGTTTCTGCGGGTGATTCGACGTACTTTATCCCTGAATTTCTTCAGCCGTTTTGGCTGTATCGAGATCCATTTGCTGGAGATTCGCACGCCCAGGAATTCAACTCCCTTGGTGAGCTCGGTCAGATGGGTCTTTTCCTTGTTTACTGTCAGCTTCATGTCGTTCTCCAGGATCGCTGTAGCCAGCTTTAAATAGCTGTCTGCCTTTGCCCTGGTTTTTGCAAAGATCAGAATATCATCGGCGTATCGCACGATCCGGATTCCCCGGCGCATCATCTCCTGGTCGAAAACATTCAGATAGACATTGCTCAAAAGCGGTGAGATCACGCCTCCCTGCGGAGAGCCGACCTCTGTCGCCTCAAACTGCCCATCTTTCATCACTCCGGACTCAAGAAACTTTCTGATGAGCTTCAGAACACTGCCATCGCTGACCTGCTTGGCCATTTCATTCAGGATGAATTCATGGTCCAGTCGATCAAAGCATTTGGACAGGTCCATATCCACCACATGGATCAACTCATACTTACGCATGAGCAGTGTGGCTTTCTCAATTGCCTGTGCCTGGGATTTCCCTTTGCGATAACCGTAGCTGGATGGATGGAATCCTTCGTCATAGATCGGCTCCAGTATCGTGGCTACGGCTTGCTGAACGACTCTGTCCTTTACAGTGGGAACTCCCAGTAGGCGTTTTCCGCCATCGGGCTTGTCGATCTCCACTCTTCTGACAGGATTGGGTTCATATGTCTTGGTTTTCAGTTCCTTATGGATCAGCTCAAGGTTCTCTGAGAGCTTTACTTCAAATGCTTCAATCGTAACGCCATCGATTCCAGGCGCTCCATGATTTCTTTTCACCTGCCGGAATGCTCCTTCAAGGTTTTCCATACGATAGATCTTATCGTACAGGCTGTACCACTTACCCATAATTCACCTCCGTTACTGTGATGGTCTCTTTCTCTGACAGGTCCTCTCTATCCGTTCTTCACGAAGTCCCTTGGTTTCACTAGTCCTTTGGACAATATCCCTTCGGGGTTCTCCGCTACTTCAAATCAAGCCATCGTATTTCCACACTCAGTGCTTCGAGCCTGAAAACCGTTTGTTCCTCATTTCAGATTCTTTCCAGCTTCTTCAAGAGTTCCTTGTACAAAGTGTTCGATCATCTTAAAACTACTTCCGCCCTTCGCATCTGACCTGTTCTTTTGGAACAGGCCAGTCACTATGACTTTACATAGTGTCCTCTCAGTTTTATCCTCCAGTCTGTTACCAGCTTTCATTGGCTGAGAGTTATTCACTACTATGGCTTCATCTGCACACTGCACCCTTCATGGCTCCTTGCTTTCGCTTGTCGCCGCTTATACAGCTTCGGATACAGCGCTTCCAGGGATAAGTTGCTCCGCATGTGTAGAAAACGGCCATCAAAACGTTCCAGATTTCCCTAATTTTCGGACGTCTCCACTTTTCGCAGGATTGTCCATCTGGCCCGCCAACACTGGTTTGCTCTCGCTCCGCTCCCAACACCGCCATCAGCTTCTTTCAGACCCCACCGTTGCCAGTGACGCCCTTGCTTACAGCTTGTCTTCCCATTAGGTAGGTGACAGGGTTTCTTTCAACCCATTTGCTCGGCAACATGCCCCGCATACATCGAGTAGCTAGAAGGCAGGGTGCGACCCTGTCTTCTTTGCTCTCACAGA
>CAZBFS010000266.1:0-2423 GCA_964491215.1 uncultured Proteiniphilum sp. | reverse complement strand
GTGATATCAGCATTAAGGTAAAAAAGATTGTTTTAGGTTATCGATACAAAGATATAGGACTATTTTGAATGGGCAAAATAAAAAAACATATTATAAAACATAGTTATACAATATGTTTTCAAGAACGTACCACTCTATTTTTTCTCTATCATTCTGATCCTGATCTTGTTTAGCAAAAACCAAAAAAGAGGATAAAACCATGATCCTACCCTCTTTCTTTTTTTTCTCTGAGAAAATTATTTTCTGATACCCAATTCTTTGATGATTGCACGATATCTTTCAATATCTTTCTCAATCAGGTAATCAAGTAAACGACGACGTTTCCCAACTAAAATTCTCAATGAGCGTTCCGTGTTATAATCTTTTTTGTTTGACTTCAGATGCTGAGTCAAATGCGAAATACGGTATGAAAACAATGCTATCTGCGCCTCTGGTGAGCCGGTATCAGTGTTAGACTTTCCGTGATTTGCAAAGATTTCCTTCTTTTTTGCAGAATCTAAATACATACTTGTTTGTAAAAATATTACTTAAATAAAAATATTCGGGTTGCAAAGATACGCCTAATATTTTTAATTCCAAACCCTTTTCTGTTTTTATTCTATTCTACGCTTTAATTTGCCACTCAGCCGTTTGATTGCCTCGGTGATCTCCTGATCCGGTTCAATCACATTGTATGCGCCCCAGAAGTTGGGATCGAGAAAATGTTCCACTTTCTCTGCAATCACGTCGGTGGAGCGAATTCGTTCTTTGCGGGGAAATTTCACTACGTAGTCGTTGTACTTGTCCGTGATCGCCATCTCAGAGCGGATGGTATAATTGGTAGCAAAGAGTCCAAAGAAGCGATTTGTCCATCTGACACGAAACGAAACCTCAGTACTGCTATAGTTGAAATACCATTTCCCTTCACTCTCCCTGTAGTTCACCACATAGTTGGCATCGGTCACCTCTACGCGCATCTTGGAGGGCTTACGTCTGATAAAGATCCCTGCCGCATCTTTTCGGTTTTCCACATTCATGTTGAACACCATGCGGGCGAAAGCCAGAGTGGTAGCATCCAGGTATATTGTGCCGCGGAATAGGATGTCATCAATACCCTGATTAGGCTTGAAGGCGATGATGTAGTGGGGTTTGTTGTTGATGTTGATCAGTCCTTCGATATGAAAGTTATATTCAGCACCATCGGTGCCGAAGACTACCTCCGGGTTCTTGGCGATGTCGAGCAACAGGGCATCACTGATGCCTCCCTGGAACTTGAGCAGAACTGTGTCGCGCGGTGAGATATCGGTTGCTTTACGTCCGATGTAGATGCGAGCCTGGTCGTTGCTGTAGGAGCGGTAGGAAGCCTTGTATACATCCAGTACTGCCTCCACCAGGGAGATGTAGTTGTTGCCCTTTTCTACCGACTCCCGGTAAAAGGCGATCATCATGTTGGGGTCGGTGGGGTAATTTTGTGGGATACGCTGCAAGGCATCACGTACCAGATTTCTCCCATCGCCCGATACCACCAGCACTTCACCCAGCTGGATGGGTGATGGGGTCATCACAACATGGCTGTTGGAGATGTTGATCAGTGATTTCACCGGAACCAACTTGTTCTGGTATCCGAGGTGGCGTATCTCCAGCTGTGCATTGCTGGAGGATGAGGGTACGCGGATGGAGAAGTATCCATCCTGGTTGGTGACGCTCGAGACGTTGATTTCTTCCACCATGATGCTGGCATTGACCAGTGGTTGGTTCATGTCACTGCCCACAACTCTTCCTCTCAGTACCAGGATGCTGTCAGCCTGTTGTGCTGTCTCTGCCAATGAGAGAGAGGGAAGCGAGATAAAGAAAATGAGAAAGAAAAATACCGGTAGTTTCATCGTATTGTTGTTTTATAACTGATAATCCTTTTCCGCGCATTATTTTTGCGGTCCGGTTGAGAAGAAGCTCTCCACAACAGCAACCGTTTTATTCGTTACAAAGTAAGTAAAAGGATATAATATGCCAAATAAACCGCTCATATTTAACTTTGTTTGGTTTTTAAAATGTCGGTGGTCACAAAAAAACCTGTTCCCTGAAAATTGTGGAATCTGTGCCAAATGCCGCAATAATTGTGTAAATTTGTGAAATCAAAATTAACTGAGAGACGATGGTACACAGGTATGATTTCCTGGTGATTGGTTCCGGCATAGCCGGGATGAGTTATGCCCTGAAGGTGGCCAAGGAGGGTCGCGTGGCTATTGTGGCCAAAAACCCGTTGGAAGATGCCAACACCTATTATGCTCAGGGTGGCATCGCCTCGGTGACCAACCCATGGGACAACTTTGAAAAGCATATTGCTGATACACTCGATGCCGGTGGAGGGCTTTGCGACCGCAGGGTGGTGGAGAAGGTGGTGCGGGAAGCTCCTGCGCAGATCAGGGAGTTGATAAGCTGGGGGG
>CAZBFS010000265.1:0-2434 GCA_964491215.1 uncultured Proteiniphilum sp. | reverse complement strand
CAATACCGATATGAGCCAGGTTCACCTTTTTGTTGGCACCATACACCCTGTTGAAACTTGCCGCACTCGTCCGGGTATGAATGCCACCCAGTGCCAATCCCGCGGATGCCATTGCCGCTTTTCTGAGAAAATCTCTTCTTGTTGCCATACAAGATAAGATTTGTTGTTACAAACTAATATTTTACTCAAAACGATCTTTGTATGCCCATAATCCCAGGGCCGGGCTGGAGATGTAATAGATCTCCTCACCGTCGGGAAGGGTATTGAATCCCTCTTTGAGTTGTGAAGGATCATAGCGCTGCATCACGTTGTCGATGTCATCCCACTGAAAACCTACACTTTCAATCTCGTCGCGGGTGAGGTTATCAGCTCCTTTCCCGGGACAGTAAGTCACCGAAAAGCGACCTTCCGACGAGCCGTGGATCAGGTGAGCAGCGGCACCCAGGTTCTCGCGCAGCTCGGCATTCTCCTCCACGGCCTTCAGTGTATGGGGTGTTCCGAAATAGCCAAATTTGCGGATCAGCCGGTCGATGGTCCTGTCCTCACCAAACTCTTTCAGTGCCGGAGCCAGGACGATCAGTTCGCCCCCGTCGGCAATGGCCATCCGGGTGCGGTAAACCGACTTGTTTCCCAGCCAGGTGCTCTTAAACTCGGAGGGATCGAGCCATACCACTACCTTTTTCATGGGTTTCTCAACCATCACGAAGTTCACTTCCAATGAGAGCTTTGCAGCCCGGTCGAACACCTCAAAATCGTCACCCACGAAAAGGCCGTAGGTCTGCTGCTCCCCACTGCTGTTCACCCCCACTACCGTAAGCACATATACAATGGGCAGATGGGTTGCAAAATGATCGGTAGCATAGTTGAAGACACGTCGCACGGGTGTGTCGGCACGTCCCATCATCCGCTCCATGCCATAAACGGCACCTATGTAGTGGCTCTTGTTGATACCCTCACTGCCACCCGTACCCACGAAGATGTTCTTGTTGTAGTTGGCCATCCCCACCACTTCGTGGGGCACCACCTGACCGATGGAAAGGATCAGGTCGAAGCCCCCCTCCACCAGCAATCGGTTTACCTGTGCCGGCCAGGTGAAGTTCAGCTTCCCTTCCGACACTTCGTTGATATAGCTCTCGGGCACCTCACCCAGGGTTACCACATCGTTACGCCAGTCGTGCTCGCGAAAGAGCGTTTGGGGTGTCCGGCCGAACATATGGCTGATCTGTGGTTCTGTCATGGGGGTATGTGTACCCAGTGCCGGCAGGATATCGGTCAGCTTCTCTCCGTAGTATTCCCAGGCCATCTCTGTAAGCTCACCCGCCCTGCTGGGCAGACGGGTATAATCGGGCGGAACGGCCAGAACTTTCTGCCGTTCGCCCAATCTACCAAATGCTTCGTTGAGACCTTTCTCCAAATCATCACGCGATAAAGCGGTGTCTGAAGATCCTTTCTCGTAATAAATCATTCTATTTTGGATTTGGGATGTGGGATTTGCGATATCAAATTGAATCAACAAATCATCACATCAGCTAATCATCACATCATCATTACACATCATAGGTTGTGGAGGCTGTATCTCCTCCAGATCCTGTCCAGTTGGTGTGGAAGAATTCACCCCTCGGTCTGTCCACCCGCTCATACTGATGTGCGCCAAAGTAGTCACGCTGTGCCTGCAGCAGGTTGGCCGGTAGCCGTTCACTGCGAAAGCCATCGAAGTAGTTAAGGGCCGAGGTAAGTGCCGGCACCGGTATGCCATTCATCAGTGCTGTGGCACAGACCCTGCGCCAGCTCTCCTGTGCCTCCTCTATCGCTTGCTTGAAGAAGGGATCGAGTAGCAGGTTCTCCAGCGAGGGGTTGTTGTCGAACGCCTTCTTGATATCACCCAGGAAGCGGGAGCGGATGATACAGCCACCGCGCCACATCAGGGCGATGCCACCGTAATTGAGGTTCCAGTCAAACTCTTTGGCCGCCTCCATCATCAGGTCATACCCCTGTGCGTAGGAGATGATCTTGGCACCGTAGATCGCTTTCTCCAGGTCGTTGATGAACTGCTCCTTATCACCCTCGAACAGCGGCTTCTTGCCGTCGATCACTTTCGATGCCTTCACTCTTAAATCCTTTTGAGCCGAAAGACAGCGGGAGAACACCGACTCGCCGATCAGCGTGAGAGGGATACCCAGGTCGAGTGCCATGACAGCGGTCCACTTACCGGTACCCTTTTGTCCTGCGGTATCGAGGATCTTCTCCACCAGCGGTGATCCATCCTCGTCACGATAGGCCATGATATCGGAGGTGATCTCGATCAGATAGGAGTCGAGCACCCCCTGATTCCATTTCTTGAACACCTCATGCTGCTCGAAGGCATCCATCTCCAGCAGATCTTTCATCAGGTGATAGGCTTCGTTGATGATCTGCATGTCGCCATACTCGATGC
>CAZBFS010000264.1:0-2448 GCA_964491215.1 uncultured Proteiniphilum sp. | reverse complement strand
CAGATGATTTTGTGGGAGGCGTGATCTCCGCACTCCATGTAACTGATATGGCATTAATGCTTATTGATGCGGCCGACGGCGTGGAGGTGGGCACAGTGAACCAGTTCCGCTATGTAGATGAGCTGAACAAACCGATGGTGCTGCTGGTGAACCAGATGGACCACGACAAGGCAGATTATGACAACACCCTGGCCGGTCTCCGTGAGTTCTACGGCAACAAGGTGGTGCCGGTGCAATATCCAATAGGCAGCGGCAGTTCCTTCGATGGCATCGTGGATGTACTGAAACAGAAGCACTACAAATGGGCACCGGGAGCCACTGCTCCCGAGGTACTTGATATACCCGACAGCGAGAAAGAACGGGCCGGTGAGTACTATCAGGTACTGCTTGAGGCAGCCGCTGAGAACGACGAGGGATTGATGGAGAAGTATTTCGATCAGGGATCGCTCACCGAGGAGGAGATGCGCGACGGCATCCACAAGGGCATGCTCTCCCATACCCTCTTCCCTCTCTTCTGTGCCTCTGCAGAGAAAAATATGGCGGTGCACCGCATCATGAACTTCCTTAACATGGTGGCTCCCTCACCCGACGAGATGCCTGCACCCAACAACAGTGAAGGTGAAGAGGTGAAACCCGATGCCACTGGCCCCGCCAGTCTCTTCTTCTTCAAAACAACCGTGGAACCCCACATCGGTGAGGTCTCCTACTTCAAGGTGATGTCGGGCACTGTGAGGGAGGGTGACGACCTGGCTAACACCGACCGCTCCTCGAAGGAACGTCTGGCACAGCTCTACACCGTGGCGGGACAGATCCGCACCAAGGCAGAGGAGCTACAGGCAGGCAGCATAGGGGCTGCGGTGAAGCTGAAGGATGTACGAACCGGCAACACGCTCAATGTCAAGGGGAACGACAACCGGTTCGACTTCATCAAATATCCGGAACCGCGATATCGCCGTGCCATCCGCGCGCTGAACGAATCGAATGCCGAGAAGATGAGCGAGGCACTCACCCGCATGAAGGAGGAGGATCCCACATGGATCGTAGAGGTTTCCAAGGAGTTGAAGCAGACCATCGTCTCGGGACAGGGTGAGTTTCACCTGCGCACCCTCAAATGGCGTCTGGAGAACAACGATAAGATTGAGATCGAATACCTGGAACCGAAGATACCTTACCGTGAAACCATCACCAAGGCTGCACGTGCCGACTACCGGCACAAGAAACAGTCGGGTGGTGCCGGTCAGTTCGGCGAGGTACATCTCATCGTGGAGCCCTACAGCGAGGATAAGCCCATGCCGGATATCTACCGCTTCAACGGACAGGAGTTCAAGGTGCAGAACCGCGACACACAGGTGATAGAACTCGATTGGGGCGGCAAGCTGGTGTTTGTGAACAGCATCGTAGGTGG
The DNA here is from genome assembly GCA_964491215.1 of uncultured Proteiniphilum sp. Lineage (GTDB taxonomy): Bacteria > Bacteroidota > Bacteroidia > Bacteroidales > Dysgonomonadaceae > Proteiniphilum. Next base: position 1,043 of record CAZBFS010000264.1, on the reverse strand, counting down.
TGCCATCGACACCCGTTTTCTACCGGCGATCCTGAAAGGGATCATGGGTCGCATGGAACAGGGACCGCTCACCGGCTCCTATGCCCGTGATGTGCGTGTAATCGTCTACGACGGTAAGATGCACCCGGTGGACTCCAATGAGATCTCCTTTATGCTGGCCGGCAGAAATGCCTTCAGCACCGCCTTCAAGAACGCGGGACCCAAGATCCTGGAACCGGTCTACGACGTAACAGTCTCCGTGCCGGGTGACTACATGGGTGATGTGATGAGCGATCTGCAGGGGCGCCGTGCCATGATCATGGGTATGGAGAGCGAGAAAGGTTTCGAGAAGCTGAAAGCGCGCGTACCCCTCAAGGAGATGAACAACTACTCCACCTCACTCAGCTCCCTCTCAGGTGGAAGGGCCTCCTTCACCATGAAGTTCGCCAGCTATGAGCTGGTGCCCTCCGACGTGCAGGAGAAACTGCTCAAAGCCTACGAAGAGCAGGAGAAAGAAGATTGACAATCTAACACTCATTTATAACATGATTAAGGGCAGCCCACACGGACTGCCCTTTTAAAATGTTTCGCGGAAGACTTACAGCTTATAACTTACCGCTTATAACTTATAACTTACTTCCAGATTCCTTTTCAGCGCCTGCAGGAACTGCTGTGTGGTGAGCCAGCTTGCGCGTGGTGCCTCGTTGCCGTGCACCAGCAGCGCCAGATCCTTGGTCATCTCACCCCCCTCCACGGTCTCGATGCAGACCTGCTCCAGCTTGTTGCAGAAGTCGATCAGCGGCTGGTTCTGATCCAGCTTGCCGCGGTGTGCCAGTCCCCGCGTCCATGCAAAGATGGAGGCGATGGGGTTGGTGCTGGTCTCCTTGCCCTGCTGATGCTGGCGGTAGTGACGCGTCACCGTGCCGTGCGCTGCTTCGGCTTCCACCGTCTTGCCGTCGGGGGTAACCAGCACAGATGACATCATCCCCAGTGAGCCGAATCCCTGCGCCACGGTGTCGGACTGCACGTCGCCGTCGTAGTTCTTGCACGCCCAGACGTAGCCG
>CAZBFS010000263.1:0-2451 GCA_964491215.1 uncultured Proteiniphilum sp. | reverse complement strand
TCTCGGGACTCTCCTTGCAGGCGCGTACCCAGTCCATCTCATGCGAGAGGGTCACTTCACGCTGTGTCTTCGGGGAGTTGGGTTGACGTCCGGAAACAAGCCAGGGATCCTTACCATAGCATCCGCAGATAAGGGTATCTTTGGTGCCATGGAAGATCACACCGCCACCGGCATCGTTCAGATTCTTACCGGCAGGGACACCTTCGGGACGCATGGGTTGCAATCCGCCATCGTACCAGAAGACTTCCACTTCGGGCAATGCCACCTTCGGTAAGTTGTCGCGTGAGGGGAAGACATACTTCACCATCTGAGCATTGGGTGCGCAGTCGGTCAGCAACATTGTTGATGATCCCTGCACCCTGGTGGGATATCCCAGGTTCAAACCTTTGAATACAGGGTGTAGGATGTGACAGGCCATATCGCCTAAAGCGCCGGTACCGAAATCCCACCAACCACGCCAGTTCCAGGGATGATAGATCTCATTGAAGGGGCGCTTGTTGGCGGGACCAATGAAGAGATCCCAGTCGAGGGTCCTGGGCACCCGGTGCTGTTCTTTCGGTGTCATCAGCCCTTGCGGCCAGATGGGGCGGTCGGTAAAGGTCTCAACCTTTGTCACCTCACCAATCTGTCCGTCACGGATCCAGTCTATCACCTGACGCACACCAGCACCGGAAGAGCCCTGGTTGCCCATGCTGGTAGCCACCTTCTGCTTCTTTGCCAGTTTTGTCAACAGCCGCGACTCATACACGCTGTGAGTCAACGGTTTTTGCACAAAGACATGTTTCTCCATGGTCATGGCATCTGCGGCAATGATTGCATGGGTATGGTCGGCAGTGGCGACCACAACGGCATCGATCGACTTCCCGAGCTCCTCATACATTTTGCGATAATCGTAATACCTCTTTGCATTGGGGAAGTAATCGAAAACATGTTTGCTGTACTTCCAGTCCACATCGCAAAGTCCGACGATGTTCTGACTTTCCAAGTTTTTAAGGTTGCTGAAGCCCATTCCTCCAACACCTACACCGGCAATATTCAGTTTATCGCTCGGTGCAGTGTGTCCCATACTTTTTCCCAACACGGAGGAGGGAACAATGGTCAATCCGGCAGCCGCAAACGCACCGGCTTCCAGAAACTTCCTTCTTGAAATCTTTGATGACATACTCTTTTCTTTGAAAGTGTGTTTAATTATTCAGGATATTTCGTTCAATTATTGGTTGGAATCTGCATCCACGCCGTAAATTTACCAAAAAAAATCATTACAGTGAAATTTAATCAAAGAAATGAACCAATGGTTAATTCATTTCACTGGCCAGATTCAATCTCTTTACCATGAAGGAGAACAACAAGCCGACGATTCGATTGTGATTTTATTCACAAAATTCTGATAGTGCTATGTTTTAACAGATATTTCAACTATTTTTGCGTGAAGTAGAAGAGAATGATGACCCCTTCCTTTGTGTGGGATATCATTTTCAAATGATGGCCAGCTGACTGATTTAATGGAATGAATTATGAACCAATACAATTTTTTAAACCTTATTGAACAGAGCGTACGCATTCACTGGGAGATGCCCGCAATGACCGACTTCCAGGGTAAAACCTATTTGTACAAAGATTTTGCCCGGGAGATAGACCAATTGCACGACTATTTCAAGGCAGCCGGTGTGGAGAGAGGGGATAAGATCTCCATTTGTGGAAAAAACTCAGCCAACTGGGCGATCACTTTCTTCGCTACTCTCACATATGGTGCCGTAGCGGTGAGCATATTGCACGAGTTTGACAAGGAGAGTGTGCGGTTTATCGTGGATCACTCCGATTCGAAGCTTTTCTTCACCGATGATAGCATCTGGAGCATGCTGGACCGGGGGAGCCTGCCCAAGGTTGAATCGGCTTTCTCACTCGACACTTTTGCACTGCTCTCCTCAACCTCTGAGAAGCTGCAACAGTTTGCTGCGGAAGCAGAGGGTTTCTTTGAAAAGAAATATGCCAGGGGGTTCTTCGTCAACGACATCTCTTTCCGCACCGACAAGCCGGAGGAGCTGGCGGTGATCAACTACACATCGGGCACCACCAGCAGCCCCAAGGGTGTGATGATCCCCTACCGCAGCCTCTGGTCCAACACCAAGTTTGCCAACGATTGCCTCGGTTTTATTCATGCCGGCGACAAGATTGTCTGTATGCTGCCGATGGCGCACACCTATGGCCTGGCCTTCGAGATCCTCAACTCCATCTCAATGGGTTGTCATATTCACTTTCTTGGGAAGACCCCTTCACCCAAAGTATTGCTCGACGCCTTTGCCAGGGTAAAACCCAAGCTGGTGCTGGCTGTGCCGCTCATCATCGAGAAGATTGTAAACAAGAGTGTGCTGCCCAAGTTACAGAAAGGAGCCGCAAAGGTGATGTCACAGATCCCCCTTCTCAATCAGCTGGTATACAGTAAGGTGAGGA
>CAZBFS010000262.1:0-2459 GCA_964491215.1 uncultured Proteiniphilum sp. | reverse complement strand
CCGACCTAGCAATTGTTGCAAAAGATATTGTGCTATGGGCAGGCACAGGTATAGGCTTAGATGCTCCCATTGGCCTTGAGTTAACGGGCGGAGAGCTTTCAGCCATTTCTGCTTCAGGTGATATCAATATTAAAGGGCTAGCAGGCGATTTAATCGTAGGTTTTGTCGCAGCTTATAATGGCAATGTCAGCCTGGAAGCCGTATATGACATTAAGGGCAAGGACTCTTCTTCAGAAATCCAAGGGAATCTGGTGGAACTGATCTCAAGCTATGGGGCTATCCATGGATCAGGAGGCCCGAACAGTCCATTAAAAATTAAGACTGGAAACGAAGAAGGTCAGGGCTTAATTGCCCAAGCCCAAGGAAATATTAATCTGAAAGCCCCAAATACAGTAACCGACTTAAAGATCATCAGCATAAGCTCAATCAGTGGAGATATCAATATTACGGTAGAGTCCGGCAATTTGCTAAATGCTAATCCGGGTGAATATGTAGGCAATACCGACTTATTAGCTCTGTGGCCTGTCAGAGAAGACAATACCTATACAATTCAAGACATACTGGATTTCCTAGAGACCGCTCATCGCCAGCAGCTAAGTGATACTAACTACTGGTCTAAAAACCTTAACATCAGCGGTAAGGATATTAATTTGAACATAGTGACTGGAGGCATAGGTGATAAGGTCGATTATCGTATTGATTTAACGAATGGGCAGCTAACCCTTACCGGAGAAATGGCTACCATATTAGCAGGGGCCAAGCTAGGAGAAGTATCCTTCTACGATGGAAGTGGTAATAAGATTACCAATCCTAATGGATTAGCTGAGGCAGCCTACTTAATTGTAGACCTTAAGAGATATGTAACCCTTGCAGCTAGTGGTCAGGTAAATGTTCAGGCTCAAGACCATATTTACCTGGATTCAGACCAAGACCTAAACCTAAAGAGAGTAGAATCTAGCTCAGGAAAAGAGATGCGTATTAAGACCGAAGGTAGCATCTACAATGCCGCTGTCGGAACGGCCAATATCAGCGGAGGTGATGTAGTTCTAGAAGCTGCCCAAGGATCTCTGGGAACTGATACAATTTCTCTGGCGCTGCAGCTTACCGGAGCCCTTACCGCTCGTGCTGGTGATGCTATCTACTTAAAGAGCATAGCGGGCAAAGACTTAAATATCGACTATATCTACGCACCGAATGAGGTAAATCTACAAACAATTGAGGGAATTAAGGCGGCCGGCAGTAGCTCAGGAGCCAATATAGCCACCCATGAGCTCAGCATGAATGCTCAATCCATAGGTGAGCCGAATAAACACTTAGTAATCAACTTATTAGAGAGGGATGGGAATCCCGGACAAGTAAATGTGGAGGCTACGGGTGGTGTTTATCTGATATATGGCCATGTCGTGGGCTTCAATGCCAATGGCGGTACAGTAAGCATTATTAGTAAACCTGTAATCCTTAATGGATTATACGGTGAATTACCGACACCTATTCGCACCGGTTACACCTTTGCAGGCTGGTTTACAGAACCGGAAAATGGCATTCAGATTACAGCGGAGAGCACAGTTAATATAATGAGTGATCATATACTCTACGCTCGTTGGACAGCTAATATTTATAAGGTTACCTTTGACGCTAATGGCGGTAGCGTGGATCAAGCAACCATAAGCGTAACCTATGAAGAAAACTATGGTCAACTGCCAACCCCTACCCGTGATGGTTACACCTTTGCAGGCTGGTTCACGGCAGAAAGTGATGGCACTGAGGTTCTTGCGGAAAATATTGTTGCCATAACTGCTGAACAGACACTTTATGCTCAGTGGACAGCTAATACTTACGAGGTGAGCTTTGATGCCAACTATAGTGATGCTACAAATCCGGCAAGTAAGTCTGTAACTTACGATGGAGAATACGGAGACTTGCCAACACTTGAGGAGCGCATTGGCTATACCTTTAAGGGCTGGTTTACGGCTGCAAATGCTGGTACTAAGATTGAAGTTGATAACCTTGTAGCTATTGCTGGCGACCATACCCTTTACGCCCAGTGGACGGCTAAGGAATACGAGTTGAGCTTTGATGCCAACTATAGTGGCGGCACAAATCCGGCAAGTGAATCGGTAACCTATGACGGGACTTATGGCGAACTGCCAGAGCTTAGCCGCACTGGTTACACTTTTGATGGCTGGTTCACGGCGGCTCAAGCTGGCACTGAAGTTACATCTGAAACCAAAGTTACCATTGTTGGAGGCCAGACACTTTATGCCCAGTGGACGATCAACCGGTATACTATCACCTTTGATAGTGCGGGCGGCAGTGAAGTTGTTGATATAATTCAAGACTATGGAACAGCAGTTACAGCCCCGGCTGATCCGACCAAAGAAGGTTACAGCTTTAAGGGCTGGAGCCCAGCACTTCCGGCAAGCATGCCCGCTGGCGACTTAGAAGTCACAGCTCAGTGG
>CAZBFS010000261.1:0-2460 GCA_964491215.1 uncultured Proteiniphilum sp. | reverse complement strand
GCCGCGAAGAGAGATGTCCGCCTGTACGCCGTGCGGTCCGCGTTGCAGGATATCTGCACCTGCCACATATTGCAAAAGATCTTCAATGCTGCGAACGGGCGCCCGCTCAATCTCACTTGTCGTGATCACGGTGACCGGTCTGGCTGCCAGGTTGAGGGGTAGTGTTGCCTTTGTAGCGGTGACCACCACTTCATCCAACTCGGTAGGTGGAATGGAATCGCCGTATGTCTCCAGCCGGATATCTTCCCTCTGATTGGCTAGTGCCGCATGCGCGCTCATCAATGTGCAGCCGCTCAGCACCCCGATAGTGACCACTTTGTGGAGACTGTTGAAGACGCTGTAAGACTTACGTGCAAAGCGCCGGAAACGAAACAGTATCACCCTGTTTTTTGTTTGTCTGTTCATTGATGGATTCTTTTTTTTAAACATCGGTCAAAGATACAAACTAAAAGGAGAAAATTGAAAAATGAACATTGCCGTAATGGCGGAGCACTCTGAAATGGGGGAGCTGCGAGAAGTCATACTTGTTTGAATGCTCCATGATGAAGAACCCTCCCTCGTTCACCAGCTCTTTACTAATGATGAGCTCCGGGATCGTCTCCAGATCAGGCAGATCATAAGGAGGATCGGCAAAGATCAGGTCGAATCGTTGCGTGGCATGCTGCAGATATTTGAATACATCTCTCTTTATGGGGAACAACTCCCTGGCACCCAATTGATCCTGTGTCCTGCAGATGAAATTGTAATGCGACTGATTCATCTCCACGCTAACGACATAGGATGCACCCCGTGAGATCAGTTCAAAGGCGATGCTTCCCGTGCCGGAGAAGAGATCCAGTGCTGTGAGATCTTCCCACTCCAGCAGGTTGTTGAGCACATTGAACAGGCCCTCTTTTGCAAAATCGGTGGTGGGACGCGCCTTTAGGTTGGCAGGCACCTGTATCCGCCGCGACTTGTATTTACCACTGATTATTCGCATAACGTTGCCAGGATGTCGGTGGGCAAACGAAGCAGTAACTCCTGATCAGCTTCCACTGATGGATGGATCACAGTCTGTTCCACGTTGCGTATCAGTTTTTTCACTATCTCGACGGTTGCCTTATGCGTTGTGAGGTCTCCCGACAAGTAAAGATTGTCGGCAGACTGGTTGAGATTCAGTTTCTCCCAGATACTGGCAATGAAAAAAGTGGTGTCGTGTGTGTTAAGAGCAGGGTAGCTGTTGGCTGAGAGCAGTGTATCACCAGTGAAGCATACAATGGTCACACTCCGGTCATGGAAATCCACGAAGCAACACTTTTTCTCCTGTGCAGTTGCACGAGAGTGGAAGAGGTGTAGCAGCGGTCCGGTATGGTGCAGGAAGAGTGGATTCCACAGGTTACGTGAAAGAAAGGAGTGTAGCTCTTCTTCCATGCTGAAGAGAATCCGGTATGAGCCTTCCTGAAAAATGTCTGTCAGGATACTCTCATTCTCCTGCTGATAGATGTTGAACCGGAATAGCTCTTTTACCTTTTTCCTGTCGTGATATTCTTCCGGCACCAGGGTGTAATTAGGTGTGACTACCGTGACCGATGTTCTTTTGAAGGGCTGGCTAAAGAAGCCCAGATCGAAAATCACCTTCTTGATGTGATCGGTATGTGAGAGCTTATTCCCCAACGGTGTACCCTGATGGTGAAAGACTGAAGGATCACTGCTGCTATGGATGCAAAAAGAAAATCCATCCGGCGCGAGCCGAATGGATAAATTGTATTCTTCAGAATGAGCCAGATCAATATTTTCCGGTAGAAACATAGCAATGGTTGGGCGGGGAATAATGATTATTCCCAGTTGCCGGAATTGTTGTTGGCTACTTCAAGCGATCCGACCTGCATGCCGGGGTACTTGTTGCCCGGACGGTCGAGTACTTCCTGAATCTTCTGGTCAAGCAGTTTCTTGTCGAGATCACCCAGGTAGGTACGGTAGTGCGTCTTTGCTTCAAACACCTGGATGGGATATCCCGATGCGGTGATCAGCGAATCCACACCCATCTCAAATTCAGCTCCTTTGCCAAAGGGTACGTACCGTAGTGAGTCAACACTGAATCGGCTACGGTTGGGGTAAAGTACTTGCACTGTGGGTGAGAAGATGGAATCTCTTACCAGTTGTGGTGCATTTTTCGCATCATCCCACAGTCCGGCTGCTTTGATGGCTGCTTCATTTCCAGTACGGATGATCTGCATGGCCTTTTCTTCTGTCATCCCATCTTCGAGCTGTGTTTCAGTAAGATCTCCCTCTTTGACCAGAGTGGCAATTTTGCCATCCTTGACAAACTGTGTCAATGTGTCGAAACTGGCGGTATAACTGCCTGTCTGACCACGCAGGGCTACCTGGGCGGTACGGATGTCAATCAGACGCTGGATAACGGCTTTGTCGCGTCTTGCAACCTCTGCATTGAAATCTTCCGTTCCCTTGATACTTTGCCAG
>CAZBFS010000260.1:0-2462 GCA_964491215.1 uncultured Proteiniphilum sp. | reverse complement strand
ATCGAAAGGGTGATTATTCCCAGTTCACCATCATCAATAACATGCGGGATGTGATCTTCGACCTGTACCAGAAGCTCAACAAGCGACAGATCAAAAGGGTGAAGGCAGGAGCCTCCACCACACGCAGCAGCATCCTCTTTCTGAATCTGGTCAATGAGGCCAAGATCATCACCCTGCAGTCGGGCAATCTACTCAAGTCGCACCGTAACTTCAAGGAGAATTATGCCAAAGCCGGTCCCGATGTAAATGCCAAAACACTGATCCGGCAAGCCACGCTGAACCTCTGACAATTACAGGGGGTTGGCTGCCCTGCAGGTCGACCTGCTCCGGTCGGCCTACCCTGACCTGGTGATCGGTGCAATCGTGTTTGCCATCGTAGCCAGGGGGGCTTTCAGGATCCTGTGTTTAGCCAAATGACATATCGGATGAGGAGTTGATCTATTTCTGCGTCAATCCTATTTTCATTTGCTGACTACCGGAGAGATTCACCTGCACCGTCGCGGGCTCATAGGAGATCAGCTCCACTACAACTGAATATCTGCCGGGTTTCACTTTATTGATGGCAAAATTACCATCCAGGTCGGAATAGTATTTTTTCCCGTCCAATACGATGGCAGCACCTGCCAACGCTTCCTGATTCTTTTCGTCCACAACTGAACCGGTCAGTTGCAACGTCTGCCCCATTTCAACCGGGACAACCGGCTGCAATTCTTTTTCCTTTTTCACTTCGTTCGATTCTGTGCCGGAAAATGCAGAAAGGGAGATCCACAGTGACGATGCCAGTAGCAACATTGGTTTCATATGATTCAACTATTAATGATTCATGTAACGGATCCAAAGGTAGATTGTTGTCACCGATAAACCGGTTACGAATCAATGAAGTTTTTGTTACGTTTTTTATGCAACAGCATGCCAATCAGTAACTTTTCTCATCAAGCAACCCACCTTTATCATCCCACATGCGCCAGAGACCCGTTTTCTTTCCCTCCCGGTAGTTCATTTCGTATCGCAGGTTGCCCAGTTCATCCCAGATGCGCCAGGTGCCGTGTTTCTGTCCGTTCTTGTACTCCGCCTCTGAGAGAATTTGTCCTGAGAGGTCGTAACTCCTCCACAATCCGTGCATCTTCCCATCTTTATAGGAACGCACCTCCTGTGGCTTCCTGTTCTCGAAGTAGACGATGTAGGGCCCTTCGGGCATGCCGTCACGAATTTGTATCTCCAGCTTCAAGGTGCCGTTATCGTAATACTCCCGGTAGTCGCCGGTATAGAATCGGGTCTGTGTCTTATCGGCATAATAATAACCATTGCTGTAGTAGATAACCGGGTCGGAACGTTTCTGATCCTGTGCAGTCAGTACAACAAAGAGGAAAAGTAGGATGAGCGTTGTTTTTGTTCGCATGTCTGTCTTGTTATCAATGAGGAATATCCCGCTGCATATAGACCGCGGGATATTCTGAGAAAATCAAATGAAAGGTAGTCTGTTTACTGAAACCATACCCAGGAGGAGATATCCAGCTTACCCTTCTGGTAGGGTCCTGTGAGTGTTGCCACGGCTCCGTCGATCAGCACGTTGGTCAGCGGGCCGTCGTTGGGCATATCCACCAGCTTGCTGTAGCCCTCCAGATAGACATTTGTCATGGTGGCACCCGACTGTTTCTTGAACTGCAGAGCAGTCCCGGATGGAGCCGATGCATGGCTGTTGACAGCGGTGAGATTGATAATCATCGGGTTGTTGTTGGTGCCATCTGCTTCCACCACGGTGGAGAAACCCGCGATGCTGTGCTTCACATAGGCGTTGGTCACGGTGCCGTTCCAGCCCTCGGTCCAGTCGATCGCATCATCCTCGTTGTTCTCCAGATAGAGGTTCTGGGCCGATACCGTGCCGCCGAAGAACTCCACGCCATCATCCGCACCGTTGATCACGGCTACGTTGTTGATCTTGGTTTCCGATCCTACTGCATAAAGAGTAAGGCCGTTGTATTCCGACTCGGTGTTGATCTTGGCTCCTGATCCCTTGATCACCAGGTAGCTGATGCTCCCGGAGTTGTCATCATCCTTCGTTCCGCCATACTTGAAGTTACCTACCTCGGCGGTAGCATTGACACCGGCGGTGGTGGTAGCCTCTCCGCAGATGGTCAGTCCGCCCCAGTCCTGCGGTTGCGCGTTGGGTGAGGTCATCACCACCGGAGCGGCAGCCGTGCCGTTCACATTGATCTTACTGCCCATCATCACGGCGATGTAGGTTTCGGTAGCTTGCCCTTGTGATGCGTTGGCAATAATCTGGATACCGGCCGGTATGGTGAGGGTGGCACCGCCGTCCACGATAAACTGTCCTGTGAGGCGGTAGCTGGTACCGGCATCAAGTGTATAGTTTTCTTTCAGCACACCCTTCATTTCGCCGCTCTCAAGCAGTTCTACTACCGGATCGGTTTCGGGTAAGGCATTTTCACCTTCGCAATTCA
>CAZBFS010000259.1:0-2473 GCA_964491215.1 uncultured Proteiniphilum sp. | reverse complement strand
GGGCTGGGTGCGAAACTGGTGATGCGCAACGCGTTGGAGGATGGCGAGATGAATCCCAACCAGATCGACTATATCAATGTTCACGGCACAGCCACTCCTGTGGGTGACATCTCGGAGGCGAGAGCCATCCTCGATGTGTTTGGTGACTACAGCTACAAGCTGAACATCAGCTCCACCAAGTCGATGACCGGTCACCTGCTGGGAGGAGCGGGAGCCTTGGAGGCGATGTTCACCATCCTGGCCATCCGCGACCAGGTGGTCCCCCCCACCATCAACTTCACCGAGGGAGATGAGGATCCTGACATTGATTACCGGTTAAATTTCACATTCAACAAAGCTCAAAAAAGGGAGATAAGAGCTGCGTTATCGAACACTTTTGGCTTTGGGGGACACAACGCAAGTGTAATTCTCAAGCAATACAACCAGTAGTGTGTTAAGAAGATTTGTCAAAAGAGTAAAGGCTCTCCCGCACAAGGGTAAGGAGCCTTATCTTTCGTTTTATAAGGTACTGGGATTCTATCCCGATTGGATAGATCTTTACCGGGAAGCCATGACCCACCGCTCCTCATCCGTTCGTTCGAATAAAGGAAAATGGGTGAACAATGAGCGGCTTGAGTTCCTGGGTGACGCCATCCTTGATGCCATCGTAGCCGACATCCTTTACAAGCAGTTTGACCACAAGAAAGAAGGGTTTCTCACCAGCACCCGTTCACGCATCGTGCAGCGGGAGACGCTCAACAAGATCGCCATCGAACTGGGACTCGACAAGCTGATAGTCTCCTCAACACGCAACCTTGCCCACAATACCAATATTTACGGCGACGCGCTGGAGGCCCTTATCGGGGCCATCTATCTGGACCAGGGTTATCGTGTGACCAAGCATTTTGTATATGAGACGCTCATCAAACAGCACATCAACATGGAGAGGGTGCTTAAAAGCGAGGTCGACTTCAAATCACGACTCATTGAGTGGGGTCAGAAAAACAAAGTGGATGTGTGTTTCGAGGTGACCGAATCTACCTATGATGCACAAAACAACCCAGTTTTCTCCTCCTGCGCCAAGGTAGCGGGTGTCGAAGTCGGTTCAGGGAAAGGATATTCGAAGAAGGAGTCACACCAGATGGCGGCCAAGATGGCTATCCGTAAACTACGGGAGAGCAATGACTTGCAGGAAGTGTTGCTGGAGACAACACAGAGGGAGACATCTAAACCCGACAACCCGGAAGATGAAACCGCTACTCCTCACTAGAAAAAGAGAAAAGGCACTGTACAGTGCCTTTTTTGTTACCATATACCGAAAGAGATACCCATTCGTTTGCCCTGCACCACCAGGTCCGTATCAGGAGTCACCAGGCTCAGCTTACCCGCCACCTCAAAAAGGGGCACATCAGAGATCTGATTGCCCAGTTTGGCCACCATTCGTCCGAAGCGTCCCTCATGGATCAACTGTGCAGCATGCCCTCCCAGCAGTGTACCCAGGATGCGATCGGAGGGTGAAGGTGACCCACCCCGCTGGATGTAGCCTAACACGGTTTCACGGGTCTCAAAACCGGTCTGTTCCTGTATCTCACGGGTAAAGTAAAAACCGGGCTTTTCATTCGTCGGCACCTCCACACCTTCAGCGACAGCTACAATCGAGTATGCTTTCCCCATCTCCATACGTTCCTTAATCTTATCGATCACCACCTTCATGTTAAAACCCAACTCGGGTAGCAGGATGATGTCTGCCCCACCCGCCATGCCGGCATAGAGGGTGATCCATCCTGCATGGTGACCCATCAGCTCGATCAACATCACGCGGCGGTGGGAGCTGGCGGTGGAGTGCAGCCGGTCGATGGCATCGGTGGCGATATTGACCGCCGTATCGAAACCAAAGGTGATATCGGTGCCGTAGATATCGTTGTCGATGGTCTTGGGTATCCCCACCACGTTCAGCCCCAGCTCAGAGAGCATCCAGGTGGTGCGCTGCGTGCCGTTGCCGCCGATACAAACCAGGCAGTCGAGCCCCAGCTCATGATAAGCAGTCTTGATCTGCTCGCGGTCTTTCTCGTCGGGAGAATTAATCATCTTGCGGAACACCTTCTCACGGGCAGTACCCAGAATGGTCCCTCCCATATTCAGGATACCTGATAGCGAAGAATCGGTCAGTTCCACGATATCTTTATGGAGCAAACCGGAGAAGCCGTTCTGGATCCCAATTACCTGCATGCCATAGTTTTTGATGGCTGTCTTGCCCACGCCACGAATGGTGGCGTTGATGCCGGGCGCATCGCCGCCCGATGTGAGAATACCTACCTTCATATATTCTGAATTAAGTGTGTATACAAAGAAAAGAAAAAATGCGAAAGGATGAACGGTATGCTTCTTTTATTTAGAGAAAAGTTGACCCTGGCAGAACAGATGATGAAAAGAGCTCTCAGGAAAGAAGACGGTCGTAGATCACCGCGGCGGCCTTGCCGGACGCACCCGGCTC
>CAZBFS010000258.1:0-2491 GCA_964491215.1 uncultured Proteiniphilum sp. | reverse complement strand
CGTCCACCGTGAAGTTGGCCGTACGGCCATCGGTACCGGCAAAGCTCATCCCATTTCCACCGTAAGGTGAAAGGCGGGTGATGTCCATGATACTACGGCTTACCGTAGGCATATTGGCTATCTGGGTGTTTGTGATGTTCGTCACCGCCCCGGTTTTCTCAGTGGGGAATTTTGTACGAAGTGCTGTAACCACAACTTCATCCAGTGTTTTCGACTCTTCAGAGAGTACAACATTCAATACATAGTTTTCACCCAGGCTCAACGTAATGTTGTTGGTTGTGCTTGTACCATATCCAATGTAGGAAACTTCTACAGTATAAGGTCCGCCTACACGCATACCGTTTAAGTTTAACCGGCCCTCAAGGTTGGTTACTGTAGCATAAGTTGTTCCTGAAGGTTGGTGTGTGGCAATCACCGTTGCACCGATCACTGCTCCTTCAGCATCGGTAACCCGCCCACTCATACTTGAGGTGGTCACCTGTGCATTCAATACATTAGCCAGCAGCAATGAAAGAGCTACTGCCAAAAACCTCATTCTTTTCACCATAAATTACAATAATTAGCGTTTAAATACCTATTTGACTTCAATAAATTTCACACAAAAGTAATAAAATTAATGTAACCAATGTTACGTTTCAGTTACGTTTTACTCCAATACCGATGCACACGATGGCTCTGATAATTACATGTTTAAAACAGTTTCATACAAATATGGGGTCAATATAATGAAAATGAAAGAAAAAGAATCTTTAACCGAATTTTATAATAGAAAAAAAGCGTATAACTTTCAAATTTTCATTTTCAGTTATACGCTTTATATGTAATAAAAAATATTGATTAGCCTAGGGCAAAATCTTTACATCATTCCACCCATTCCGCCGCCCATTGGCATCTGCGGAGCCGGGTTATCTTCCTTGATATCGGTGATCACACACTCAGTTGAAAGGAACATACCTGCAATGGAAGCGGCATTTTCCAACGCTACACGGGTTACTTTCGCCGGATCGATCACACCTGTTTCATACAGGTTCTCATACTGATCCAAACGGGCATTGTAACCGTAATCACCTTTGCCTTCACGTACCTTCTGTACGATTACTGCTCCTTCTTTACCTGAATTGACCACAATCTGACGGAGCGGTTCCTCAATGGCACGTTTCACGATCTCAATACCGGTGGTTTCATCTTCGTTATCACCTTTCAAACCTTCAAGGGCATCGATCGCACGGATGTAAGCGACACCTCCTCCGGGCACAGTTCCTTCTTCCACAGCTGCACGGGTTGCAGATAATGCATCCTCTACACGATCTTTCTTCTCCTTCATTTCCACTTCGGAGGCAGCACCCACATAGAGTACAGCTACCCCACCGGCCAGCTTGGCCAGGCGTTCCTGCAGTTTTTCACGATCATAATCGGAAGTAGTTTTATCTATTTGCGCACGAATCTGCCCTATACGGCTTTCAATAGCCTCTTTTTCACCCTCACCATTTACAATAGTGGTTGTATCTTTATCGATGGTTACTTTCTCAGCACTTCCCAGCATTTCAATGGTCGCATTTTCCAGCGTGAGTCCTTTTTCTTCAGAAACCACCACACCTCCGGTGAGGATGGCGATGTCCTCGAGCATCTCTTTCCTGCGGTCTCCAAATCCGGGAGCTTTTACGGCTGCAATTTTCAATGATCCGCGCAGACGGTTTACGACCAGAGTTGTCAAAGCTTCTGAATCGATATCTTCAGCTATGATAAGCAATGGTTTTCCTGTTTGTACACCTTTTTCAAGGATGGGTAGAAGGTCTTTAATCGCTGAGATTTTTTTGTCGTAGATCAGGATCAACGGATTTTCGAAATCCACTTCCATCGATTCGGTATCGGTCACGAAATAGGGAGAGATGTATCCGCGGTCAAACTGCATACCTTCCACTACCTCCACATAAGTATCTGTTCCTTTAGATTCTTCAACGGTGATCACACCCTCTTTGCTCACTTTCTGCATCGCTTCAGCAATCAGCTTGCCGATGGTTTCATCGCCGTTAGCTGAGATCTTGGCCACGTTCTCAATCTTCCTGAGATCATCACCCACTTCCACAGCCTGTGCTTTGAGGTTCTCAACCACTTTGGCCACAGCCTTGTCGATACCCCTCTTGAGGTCCATCGGGTTGGCGCCGGCAGTCACGTTTTTCAATCCCACGCCAATGATGGATTGTGCAAGTACGGTAGCAGTCGTTGTTCCGTCACCGGCATCATCGTTTGTTTTGGAAGCAACCTCTTTCACCAGTTGAGCACCCATGTTCTTGAAAGGATCTTCCAACTCTATCTCTTTTGCTACAGTTACACCGTCCTTGGTAATCTGGGGCGCACCGTATTTCTTATCAATGATCACGTTGCGACCTTTGGGCCCCAATGTCACCTTCACTGCATCTGCCAGTTCGTCCACACCCTTTTTGAGCAGGTCGCGGGCATCCATATTAAATTTAATCTCTTTTGCCATATT
>CAZBFS010000257.1:0-2503 GCA_964491215.1 uncultured Proteiniphilum sp. | reverse complement strand
CATCGGCCTCTCCATGGTGACCAAGCTGGCACCCGAGAAGCTCTCCGGGACATTGATGGGTGCCTGGTTCCTCTCCTTCTCCGGCTCCAACTTCCTCGCGGGTCAGCTCGCCAAGCTCACCGGCAGCAGCGAGGTGGTAATAGATGCTGCGGTGAATGCAGATAGTGTTGCAGCCGGAACAGAAACCGTTGCGGCGAATGCACAAACAGTCGTGACTGCAACCACACCCGCCGCACTGGAGTCCCTCACCCGTTACATCGATGTCTACACCAGCTTCGGCCTCATCGCCGTCGCCACCGGCCTCCTGGTGCTGATCCTCTCACCCCGCTTCAACAAGCTGATGCACGGAATTAAATAGCTGTAAACGGTTAGCTTATAGCTTATCGCTTATGACTTACAGTTTACAACTAGCTCACATACCAATCATAGATCCGCCGTACCCCTTCGTCGATCTCGATCCGGTGCTGCCAGCCCAGGCTGTTCAGCTTGGAAGGATCGGTCAGCTTACGCATGGTGCCATCCGGCTTGGTACTGTCGAAGCTGATTATACCCCGATATCCCACAGTCCTGGCGATCAGTGTGGAGAGGTTGCGAATCGAGATCTCGTGTCCCGTGCCGATGTTGATATGACAGTTACGCACCTCCTCCTTGCCGGCCGCCAGGTCGGTGAAATCCACCCGCTCCATGATGTAGACACAGGCATCTGCCATCTCCTCGCTCCAGAGGAACTCACGCAGCGGCCGCCCTGTACCCCAAAGCATCACTCCATCTCGTGTCACACCGTACTTCTGCAGCAGATCAAAAATCTGTTGGTCAGTCACCGGTTCAGCAAGATCAGCATGTGTAACCCCCTCTAACGGGCTTATGTCTACAACCGGGCCCTTTACGTTGGCACCAATCCCTTCAACCGGCCGTCGGCGCAGATCCTCCCGTATCGCCTCCATATCGCCTTCCATGAGGCACTTCGCCAGGTGGATCTTGCGGATCATCGCCGGCAGCACATGGCTCCGTTCCAGGTCGAAATTGTCGTTCGGACCGTAGAGGTTGGTCGGCATCACCGCGATGAAGTTGGTGCCGTACTGGATGTTGAAGCTCTCGCATAGTTTCAGGCCCGCGATCTTGGCGATGGCGTAGGGCTCGTTGGTATACTCGAGCGGAGCGGTCAGCAGTGCATCCTCCCCCATCGGCTGCGGTGCCTCTTTCGGGTAGATACAGGTGCTCCCCAGGAAGAGCAGCTTCTTCACTCCGTGGCGCCAGCTTGAGCCGATCACGTTGTTCTGTATCTGCAGGTTGCGGTAAATGAAATCGGCCCGGTAGGTGTTGTTGGCCATGATGCCCCCCACGTTTGCCGCAGCCAGGAAGACATACTCCGGCTTCTCCTCCTCGAAGAAGCGTGCCACCGCTGCAGCGTCGGTCAGGTCCAGCTCCCGCTGTCTCCGGCCAATCAGGTTGCTGTACCCCTTCGCTTTCAGGTTCTCCCATATCGCCGATCCCACCAGTCCCCCGTGGCCGGCAATATATATCTTGGAATTCTTTTCCATCTGTTTGTTTTTTAGCTTGTTAGCTATAATCGGCAAGCTGTTAGCTTAAAGCTAACAGCTTATAGCTTATCACTTTCCAAATCATACCGCACCATCTGCCTTACCAGCTCCTCGAAGGAGGTCTGTCGCGGGTTCCACCCCAGCAGCGTGCGGGCTTTGGTGGGATCGCCCAGCAGCTGTTCCACCTCGGCGGGACGGAAGTACTTCGGGTCCACCTCCACCAGGATGCGACCCGTGGCGGAGTCGATCCCCTTCTCGTCGATGCCCGACCCCTCCCAGCGGAGATTCATGCCCGCCTCTGTGAAGGCGAGTGTGCAGAACTCACGCACGGTGTGCATCTCACCCGTGGCGATCACGAAGTCCTCAGGGGTGTCATGCTGCAGCATCCGCCACATGCACTCCACATAGTCGCGCGCGTGGCCCCAGTCGCGACGAGCATCCAGGTTGCCCAGGTAGAGCTTGTCCTGCAGCCCATGTGCAATGCGTGCGGCTGCCAGTGTGATCTTGCGGGTGACGAAGGTCTCGCCGCGTCGCTCGCTCTCGTGGTTGAAGAGGATACCATTGACGGCGAACATGCCATACGACTCGCGGTAATTCTTTGTGATCCAGAAGCCATAGAGCTTGGCCACACCGTAGGGGCTGCGTGGGTAGAAAGGTGTCGTCTCCCGTTGCGGCACCTCCTGCACCAGCCCGAACAGCTCGGATGTCGAAGCTTGGTAGATGCGTGTCTTCTTCTCCAGCCCCAGGATGCGCACCGCTTCCAGCAGGCGGAGCGTCCCCACCGCATCGGTCTCGGCGGTGTACTCCGGCACGTCGAAGCTCACCTTCACATGGCTCTGTGCCGCCAGGTTATAGATCTCATCCGGCTGAATGGTCTGGATGACCCGTATCAGCGAACTGGAATCGGTCATATCCGCATAATGCAGGTTAATGAGCTTACGTTGTTTCATGTCGCGCACCCA
>CAZBFS010000256.1:0-2504 GCA_964491215.1 uncultured Proteiniphilum sp. | reverse complement strand
CGGCAGGCCCTACAGTTGGTTCCCCTGTAGCTCGGCTCTCTTGGTGAGGATGCTGCCTGTCGATCGCGCTTCTCTGATTGAAACAAAGAACGCTCTCCCCGAAGGGCCGGTGGTCTCCGTAAGCGACGGGCAGATATCACAAAATCGCACCTATCAGGATCTGTTGAAGAACACGCATGATGAGGTCAACTTTGAGACATTGATCACCTCTGAGCTCTACCGTGTTGATCTAAACGGTACAAAGGAGCGCTGGAAAGAGGCCGGGATGTATATCGATCAGGAGTTCTCTCCCGGCGGTGATTATCTGCTGCTCACAACACTCGATCACCCATTCTCCTACGTGGTGCCCTGGTATAGCTTCCCCAACCATACCGATCTCTACCATGTCGACGGACGGTTTCTGATCAACTTCAGTCAACAACCGTTGCTCGATAACCTGCCCGTGGGATTCATGGCCACCTGGCAGGGAAAACGCAATATCCACTGGCGGGCTGATAAACCGGCAACACTGGCTTGGGTGGAAGCTCTGGACAAGGGTGACCCGGAGGTGGAGGTCCCCTGCCGCGATGAACTCTTTCAGCTGACAGCCCCTTTTACCGGTGCGCCTCAATCACTGGTGAAGACCATTCAGCGCTATGCCGGGGTGATCTGGGGTAACGACCATCATGCGGTAATACAGGACCGCTGGTGGAACAGCCGCAACAGCAAAACTTATCTCTTCGACCCCTCCGACAGCAGCAGAGAGCCTCGTATCCTGACCGACCGCAATTACCAGGATGCATACAGTCATCCGGGAAACTTTCAGACAGAGAAGAATGAACTGGGCAGCTATACCCTGACCATCAATGGTACCACTGCATACCTCTTCGGTGAGGGTTTCACGCCGGAAGGTCAGTGTCCCTTCATCGATGCAATCGACCTGAAAACCCTGCAAAAGAAGCGGATCTACCAGTCGGCCGTGACGGGTGAGGCTGAGTCCCTCATCTCCTTCGTCGACAGCAAGGCGGGAACTGTGATCACCCGCCTGGAATCACCCACCGACTACCCCAACTATTACATCCGGGACATCAAACGGGAAAAAGAACCGATCCCGCTGACTACCTTTGATAATCCGTTTAAAAGTATTGAAGGGATTCACAAGGAGGTGATCAGCTACCGACGAGCCGACGGGGTGACACTTACCGGTACCCTCTACCTGCCTGCCGACTATGACAGGGAGAAAAAAGAGAAGCTTCCAATGATCATGTGGGCCTATCCTACCGAGTACAAGGACAAGAACAGTGCAGGCCAGAATACTGCCAATCCCAATACCTTCACCTATCTATCCTATGGCAATCCTATCTACTGGGTGACCCGGGGATACGCGGTGCTGGATGATGCCGCTTTCCCAATTGTGGGAGAGGGTGAGAATGAACCCAACGACAGCTTCGTGGAACAGCTGGTGGCAAACGCCAGAGCAGCCATCGATGCAGTTGATGCTATGGGATACATCGATCGTGATCGGGTTGCAGTGGGTGGTCACTCCTATGGTGCATTTATGACCGCCAACCTGCTTACCCACTCCGATCTCTTTGCTGCCGGTATCGCCCGTAGCGGAGCCTACAACCGTTCATTGACACCCTTTGGCTTCCAGAGCGAAGAGCGAAGCTACTGGGATGCATCGGAGGTTTATCAATCGATGTCGCCTTTTATGCATGCTGAGAAGATGAAGACGCCGATGCTGATCGTGCACGGTGAGGCTGACAACAACTCCGGCACACATACCATGCAGAGCGAGCGTTATTTTCAGGCACTTAAAAGCTTCGGTGCTCCGGTACGTCTTGTGATCCTTCCCCTGGAGAGTCATGGTTATGCTGCCAGGGAAAATGTATTACACCTCTTGTGGGAACAGGAACAGTGGCTTGAAAAGAATGTGAAGAACAGAGAAAAGGCAGAACAACAGATAAACTGAAAAAATGTCAGTCATTTTGTCAGTTTCATCGCCTCTGTCCTTTTTTTTGATCCCTTTGTGACAAAATAAATTTTTGGCACAGATTTCGCAGTTCTGCTGATGTCAATTTGATCAAAAAAAAGTATAATAGTAACATCAATTTTAGTAGTATGAACATTAAACCATTGGCAGACAGAGTACTGGTTAAACCGGCAGCTGCAGAAGAGAAAACAGTCAGCGGGATTATCATCCCCGATACCGCAAAAGAAAAACCCCTCAAGGGTGAAGTGATTGCCGTAGGCAAAGGCACCAAAGATGAAGAGATGGTCGTGAAAGAAGGCGACAGAGTGCTCTATGGAAAATATGCAGGTACTGAAATTGAGATCGATGGTCTGCAGCACCTGATCATGCGTCAGTCTGATATACTGGCAATTCTTTCGTGAGCGATTAAGAGAGATTGAAAGAGATTGAATCAATTTGCATCAATCTGATGATTTAAACAAACACAAACAACTAGATAATATGGCAAAAGAGATTAAATTTAATATGGATGCCCGCGACCTGCTCAAAAAGG
>CAZBFS010000255.1:1246-2520 GCA_964491215.1 uncultured Proteiniphilum sp. | reverse complement strand
CTGTTCCGTCAGTTGTAGTTAGACTTGAAGTTCCATTTACTACAATCCCCTGTGCTACGACTCTTTCTACATTCTGGTTAAATACATTGGCTGTGTTTGATGAAGTTGCAATTGTTGCTGCACTAATACCGGGCAATACATTCCCTGAGAATGTTTTGGAACTCATTGTGAAGGCGTTTTCTGCAGCAAGTTTACTTACGGCATCATATACAACCAAATTGGAGGCATTTGCGATGTTTCCTTTACTAGCTAATGAATGCCCGTTCAGCAGCAATGCCATATTGTGTGTTCCATCCGTTGTTGACCAGGGAGAAACAGTAAACTCCTCTCCCGAAAGAGCGTAAAACTCGTTAGCATTCACCGGATAAGTACTTGGTAGATCAGTTAAACTTGTCCATGTTTTAGCACTTGCACTAGAAAGAAGATCGATTTGAGCAACTTTAGATTCCGCGTCACGTCCTCCTTCATCAATTTGTCCTCGTGTACCCGAAGCACTCCTTGTTGAGATGGTTAATCCTGCAAAGGAATCACCTTCTTGATTTTGTTCCACTTCCGGAACATCCTCGTTGTTACATGCCGCGAAGCCTATAAGGAGGGCGGCCATCAGTAAATAATTAGTTACTTTTTTCATTGATTTGATAAATTAGAATGAATAATTGGGTTGATTTATTGTGAATTATATATATATGATAATCTGATTGAAGGGCTTTAACCCTGATTTTTTACACTAAAATTTTCTCTGAGACGCAGCGGGCCGCGCCTTAAACGGTTGTCCGGAGATAGTATGAAACTGTTCTCTTATTGTGACTTCCTCTCTACCTGCTCATGTTCGATTGATTTTAGCAGTTCTGTTAAGTTGGTTTTGGCATCAGCTTCGTTGAGAGCGGCCGCTTTCTCGAAATACTCTTTTGCTTTCTCGTTGTCACCCATGCGCACATAGGCCACACCCATGTTGTTCAATGCACGCGGGTCATTCTCCATTTTGCTCAGTCGGCCGATGGCCGCCTGGTGATTGCCTCCCTCAATATCAGCTGCTGCCGAGTTGATGATGGCTATAGGCTCATCGGGGTAGAGGCGGGTAGCGATATCGAACACCTCCTTGAACTCTTTGCTTGTGGCAGGGTAGGAGTGTGCCACCAGGTACATCTCGTTCAGGCTCAATAGGTTGGGATTGCTCCTGATCACCTCCCGGGCCTCCTCCACGCTGAAAGCACGCACGTTGTATGCAATCGTGTAATCCGTTCTACGCAAGGGGGGATAGTAGCTCTCCACCA
>CAZBFS010000255.1:0-1236 GCA_964491215.1 uncultured Proteiniphilum sp. | reverse complement strand
CTTTTTCATTTCGCCATCGCGTGCATCGGGATTGTCCACGTTTGCAATGATGCGTACTATTTCACTCTTGTCGGGGAGCGATGAGCTCTCCACCGCCTCTTTCAGTCCCTCCCAGTCTTCTCCGTAACCGTGCACCACAAACCTGTTGCGGCTGATACCGTGAGTGTTGCTGAGGTAGTCGGCAAACGAGTGTGCGCGACGATCCGACAGGTCCCGGTTGGCATCGAAGCTGCCCTCAGGTGATGCATAACCCGACACAGTGAACTCAGTGATCTCAATATCTTTGTTGTTTATCACCTCATTGATCACCCTGTCCACACGGTTGAACTCCGAGGCATTGTTTTTGTATGAACGAACCAGATCATGTTTTGCCACCACGTAGTTAAAGGTGGCAGTATGCCGGTCGGCACGCGCTTTCACCTGTTCGACATCGGGTACCACATAGATCAGTTTATAGGTGGGGCTGTAGGGCTCGGGGAGGATACGATCGCCCAGCAGCAGCTCTCCAAGGTTTTCCCCACAATCGGCACAGCCTTTCACATCCGCCGTCACCCTGAGAGAAGCATCATCCATCCACTCCGCATAAGGCACAGCATCATTGTAATTAATCACTTGCTGTGACCCGTTATGACGAAGAACAATCGTCTGTGTATTGTGCGGCAGCCCATGGGCATTGTTAAGGCCAATCTTACGCTCCAGCACTTTGTTGCGCCGCTTGCCGACAATTACAACGGGTGACAGCTCCAGCCTTTCGTCGCTCTTGTTGGAAGAAAGCAGGGGGGTGACTGTCACCATATCGTTGCTGTTCACTTCCAGTTCGTTAAGCAGCACTTCCATCTTAACCAAAACCCGGTTGTTATCTTTGGTGGTACGCAGGTTTTCAAACTTCAGATTGTTTATATAGCTTGTCTGGGCACCGGCAAAAGCGGATGTCAATAGAAGGAGAACTATATATACTGTTTTCTTCATTTTCTTTAATCTAGTCAATCATGAATACCAACGACACCGCCGCTTTTGTAATACCCAGATAGTTGTAATCACCTTCATCCTCTTTACTGCCACAGGTGATGCATGGATACTTGTTGTAGTGGATGCGTGCATATCCGCCACCCAGGCTCAGCTCGAAATTCCAACGGGGACTCAGCATCCATTGATAGCCGTAGCTCAGACCGCCGCCGTAGAGGTATCCCTCGTAGCGATGATCTTTAAGTGATTTCAGTCGTCCCAACGGAATAT
>CAZBFS010000254.1:1499-2555 GCA_964491215.1 uncultured Proteiniphilum sp. | reverse complement strand
GAGAAAGAGCTTGCAATCGGCGAGTTCTACCGCGTGCAGATCCATGCGGCACTCCCCTTCGACCTCTTCGGCAACGTGGTCGATTGAGAGCCTTCCCGAATCCTTCAATCTTCAAATCTTTTCACTCACGGATCCTCAAATCAATTCAGATGACACACAACGAGACAACAGCAATCCTTATCGATCGTTTGGGCTGGCCCCAACCAAAAGTGAACGAGCTGATGCAGGCAACAGCCGAGGCGATGGGTGAGCATCTCTCCGAGCCGGGCACGCTCTCCCTGCCGGGTGTGGGCAGGCTGATCTCCCGCAAGCAGCGCGAGTATATCTCGCTCAATCCCGAAACAGGCGAGCGACACCTGATGCCCCCTGCCGTGGAGCTTTTATACCGGTTGTCCCTGAAGAGGGATCAGATCGACGTGGCTCCCCTCGTGTCGCTGCTGAGGAAGAAGCATCCGGAGATCAGCGACGAAGATGCCGGGCGGCTGCAGAGCGAATGGCTCACGTTGGTCAGTGAGTCGATCCTTCGTGAAGAGAGCATTGAAATTCCCCATATTGGCACCTTCCAATGCAAGCCGCTCAGTGAAGCGAGCCATGATGAAGAACGTTTCCTGATCACCTTCAACCCTTCCGCACTGTTGCGCAGGGGGGTCAACAGCTATTTCGCCCATTTTGAACCCACGCTGCTCAACGAGGGAATTACCTTCGATGAGCTGGTCGTCGTGAAAATGGGTGAAGAAAACATAGCAACAGACAATGACAATGTGATCGTGCGGGAGAGCGTCACCCCGGCGCTTCACACGGCAGAGCAGGAGTCACTCCCTGAATCGCTTCCCGAACCGGAGGAGGCACCCACCCCTCCAGCATCTGAACAGCCTCTCGAAACGGCCCAACCAGATGAGCCGGGGCCCCCGCTGGTGAGCGCTCCCAATCCATTGTTCCAATCACTCCGGCATCTGCCCGACGAGGCAACGAGGCAACGGGTTGTGGATAGAGGCAGCAGGACAAAGAGAGGGCGGAAGAGCAGCTCCGTCTGGGTTCCGATTATCGGGGGTGTGG
>CAZBFS010000254.1:0-1489 GCA_964491215.1 uncultured Proteiniphilum sp. | reverse complement strand
GGGCTTTTTTTTTTCAATCGCGACACGACAGAAAGATGAGTCGCTGAGTGCTGTCACCATCGGCGTGACGCCTGCCGTGGTCGCACCCAACACAAACAGCCGCCCGAAAGCAGAACTCCTTCCCTCCGACACGCTTGCCGCGGAGGAGCTGCTGCCGCCAGCTCCTGCCCCCGAGAAAGAGATCGAGACTGTGCAACTGGGCAAGGGTGAAACCCTGCGCATTCTGGCCGAGAGGCTTTTCGGCAACCGTGAATTCTGGGTCTACATCTACCTTGAAAACCGCAATATCATCGCTGATCCCAACCGTGTTCCCGCCGGCATTCGCTTGCTGCTACCCGACACCCGGCAATACGGGATTGATGCTGCAGACCCCGCATCCGTTCATCGTGCAAAACAGCAGGGCGACAGCCTCTTTCAATTATGATGCGGGCAGGATGACTGCCTGTTGACTTTTTCACAAAAACCCGCAGGCCGCCTCCTCAATTATTTCACTGTAAATCCAATATTTGTGATTTCCTTTCCGTTGGCATCCGAATCGTGCATCCTGAAACTGTAATTGCCTGGACTTGAAGGCGCATTGAAAGATAGTACTCCGTCGGTAGAAGACTTTACATACTGATATTTCAGATCATGTCTGTCATTTTCAGCTTCACTGCCGTGAGGAATGTTAGCCGGAATAATTCCGATCCATGCATTCGTCTTTAGCCACGAGGGGGTTATATAATGCAGTTTAATCTCCTGACCGGTTCGGAATTGGAGCGCATCAAGCCAGAGAACCGGGTTTCCCACATTCGATTCTTTCACGACAGCGGTAGCAATCTGGTTGCTTACCTCGAAACTCACCGATGCCACCTCTTTTCCGTTACTGTCGGTGTCATGCATCCTGAAATCAAATCTGCCGGTCTGTTTGGGAGCTGTAAATTTCAACACGCCCGAACTTCGGTTGCTCAGATAAACATAGGAAATGTCATGTTTATCGTTTTCCACTTCACTGCCGTGGGGAACGGAGGACGGAATAATTCCAACCCAGGCATTCGATGCGTAGGTTGCAGGAGCGGTAAACGCAATTTCAATTGCTTCACCCGGTAAAAAAACGTTGCGGGAAAGTTTCAATGTTTGCCCATGAACATTCAGCATGAAAAAGGTCATTGCAACTAAAAATAAACAGTTTTTCATTGTCGTAAAATTTAAAATGGTTATAACGATGGGATTAGTATGAATTGAATATCTGTTTCAGGTTTACTTTTATTGCAACATTATATGCACAAAAATATAGAATAAATTGGTCTTTTTTGTAATAACTGTAAAAAAAAAATCTAAGCATCAATGGTTTATATTTTTGTTGACTTAATATATTGGATCCTGCTTGGAAAAGGAAAATTTCACTTGAATTGCATTCAATTATTTTGTGAATTGTTATTCCATAAGGTATTTATTGAGTCCACTCCGAAAAGTCGGACGGACATTTTAGTTGATAATATTTCTGTAT
>CAZBFS010000253.1:0-2561 GCA_964491215.1 uncultured Proteiniphilum sp. | reverse complement strand
CCCACCAGCCGATCCATAGCCAGCCTGTACTTCTCATTACCGGTCTGGCGGTAGACTTCGAAGAGCACCTTTCCCGAGTTGATGTAGTCGATGTTATAGGTCTCTACCTTATAGAGGTGAATCTCACCCTGATCATTGATCAGTGTATCGGCCCACTCGATCACATAATCGAGATACCTGCGGTCGTCGGTCTCCCTCCACATCTTAAGCATGGCCAGTGTACCCACCCCTTGTGCGTAACCGAAGTAGAGGCGTTTGCCATGATCCAGCTGCCAGGCCTGTGGGGCACGTTTCATCTCCGACTCGGCAAACCTGATGGCTGTCGATTGTGCAATTCCACCTTGCATCATCAGCAGGGTCATCACACAAATTGATATCATTTTGTACATAATGTTGTAGTTAAGGATTTTATAAGTTGGTCGTTTTCTGCACTCGGCAGAACAGACTTTGTTTGTTTATACTGCGAGCGTGACCGACATCAGTCCGATGACCACCTCATTGGCAATGGTTCTCACGGTGATGCTCTCGAGCTCCTTTTCTTTATCAAGCGGCAGATCCAGTATGATCCCGGCTCCACCATCAATTGAGCGGCCGTAGACTTCATCCGCAGGAATCATATCATCAAAGCTGCGGCTCACCTTTCCGGTCTTCAAGCCCACCCTGTAGGGTTGCGGGTGTGACAGGCGGAAAGCATGGTCATCCACAAAGAGATCCTGTTCAATGGGGACCCATGTCTCCGGGTTGCGGAGCTCGAGCCGCGACTGAGAACCATCGCGATAGGTGACCAGCACTTCACCATTGGGAATATGCACCTGCATATGGTTGGTGGATCCTGCCATCATCAGGAAGGTATGCGATGCTTTTCCTGCCAGGGGGATGGTGACCGCTGTGGGATAGTTATCCCACAGCGACGTAAAGGCGATGTTGGGTGACTCATCCGATGGCGTTCTGAAAGGGATGCCGAAGGGTGTCACAAAGACTCCATCCCGGCTTGCTTTTCTCAGACCGCTGTCATCGATTACAGCTGTGAGTGCCGGATGACACCACTCACCTATTCCCTGCCTGGGTATCTGCAGGGTGGTGAAGGGTGATCGTGGGGAGAGGTACGCATTGGTGAAGATCTGATCTACCGATGCATTCATATAGGCATCCATGTCAACTGTCTCATATTGAGCATCCTCATCAACCAGATCCCAATTGAAACCCTTTGTGGCTGTGAGAGGTGCTTTCACCTCAATGGAAACAGCTCTCCACCACTCCAACTCACCCTCTTTCACACGGACAAAGAGTGTACGGTGTCCCGGTTCACCCTTCAGGGTGCCCCTGATGATGTTGCCACTGATTTTCGGCGACCTTAAAACTTGCTGAGGATCATACAGCTCACGAATCCTGTTCTCCAAAGGGATCTCAACCGGAGTGTCTGGCGCTGCTACTGCCTCGATCGCAGTGTCGGCTGTTTTTGATCCTTCCCAGACAATCTCAACCAGATATTCATCTGCCATGCCACAGGCAATGGCAATCACCGGTGCTCCCACCGATTGCTCCATGCTCCAACGCACCTGGCGCCCATTGACGGTGATCGATCCAATCCGGTCGTAGGGCGCCTGCAGCTGCATTGTCAGGGCCAGCTCACGGGGGAAGGAGGGTTTGATGGTATATCGGTCGGTCTGTCCCTCTCTCGCGAAGTCAAACGCGATATCGGGGGTCTCAATGGAGGCGTAGTCCCAATCGGCGGGGAAGCCGGGACGAATCACCAGCCGCTCATTCATGGCATCGGGAAGGATGCCGAACAGACCCTGTACAAGTGTGCGTGAATAGACACCTACGGGGTCACCGAAATCACGATAACATTCACCCCTTGCGGCATCGTAGAAACTGATCTGGCCGATGTTGCCGGGGCTGGATCCCAGGTACATGCCATCCAGAATATTGCTTTTGAAGAGCCTGAAAGCCTCTTCGTTTCTGCCCGCCTGCCAGTAGGCGAGACTGGTATGCCCCACTTCGGCAAAAGCTACGTTGTTCACCGACCAGGAGTAGGGAAACCAGTTGGTAGTGGAGAGGGTAAAGTAACCCTCATCTTCCAGTCCCCGTGCCCTGACAGGTATCCGGGGGATGGAACTGTCGATGTAGCGGGTAGCCTGATAGGCTTGAAAAGGCGTGTGTATCTCGGAGTCGATGGCATGGTATACCGTCCAGATTCCGGCCATGGGATGGATCATTTGCTCTCCCATCATATCTTTGAACTCGGCCCACCACCCTTTGTCAGGGAGCCAGAGTGTGGTGTTGATCGCCTCCAGTATCTTCTCTGCCTCCTTTTTGTAGGGCTGCGGGTCCTCACCGATTTTCTCTGCAATCATTGCTGCCATGCTGTTTGCACGGTAGTTGTAGGCAGAGGAGTAGGTTACCGAACCGCTGTTGTACTGTAATGCATCGCTGGCCCAGATACAGGCATAGGCATCGTAGAGGCCGTCATCATTGGGGTCGTAGTTGCGCTTCTCCCACTCCAGGTGACGCTGCAGCACAGGCCACATCTCCCTCACATAATCCATATCACCGGTCCA
>CAZBFS010000252.1:0-2563 GCA_964491215.1 uncultured Proteiniphilum sp. | reverse complement strand
GTTGATCGCCGACCGCTGCCTCAGCCCCCTGGGCAGGGAGAAGGCGGAGGAGATGCACTTCTCAGCTTCCTTCAGTGAGATTGACGCTCTTCTGGCACAGACGGAGGAGTTCGTGCGCATCCTTGCCGAGGAAGAAGCCTTCCCGGCAAACCATTTCTTCGACATGCGTCCCGTGCTGCACAGCATCCGGCTGGAGGGCTCCTGGATAGACCAGAGCGCGCTGTTCGAGCTGCGCCGCTCACTGCAGACCATCAACGGTATCATCGCCTTCTTGCGGCGCGATGTGGAGAACCCCCTCTACCCGCGGTTGATGGAGCTGACCGGCGATATTGCCACCTATCCCGAGATCACCCGTAAGATCGACACCATCCTCGACGGCTTCGGCCAGGTAAAGGATCATGCCTCGGCACGCTTGTCGGAGATACGGCGTGAGCTCACCTCTGCCGCCAGCGGCATCTCGCGCAGTCTGAACTCCATCTTGCGCAAGGCGCAGGCAGAAGGATATGTGGACAAGGATGTGGCACCCAGCATGCGCGACGGACGACTGGTGATCCCGGTCAACCCTTCCTACAAGCGAAAGATAAAGGGGATCGTCCACGATGAGTCGGCTTCGGGCAAGACCGTCTTCATCGAACCGGCTGAGGTGGTGGAGGCCAACAACCGCATCCGTGAGCTGGAGGGTGAAGAGCGACGAGAGATCATCCGCATCCTGGCGGAGTTCACCAGCTGGCTGCGGCCTTTTCTGCCGATGCTGCTCGAGTCGTATGAGTTCCTGGCTAAGATAGACCTGATACAGGCTAAAGCGGCCTTTGCACAGCAGATTGGTGCCATCCGCCCCGCGCTCACCGACGAACGGCTGATAGACTGGGTGGAGGCGGTGCACCCGCTGCTTTACCTATCGCTCAAAAAGCAGAACAGAAAAATTGTGCCGCTCGACATCACACTGGAGGGGGAGAACCGCATACTGGTGATCTCGGGACCCAACGCCGGCGGCAAGTCGGTCTGCCTCAAGACGGTGGGGCTGCTGCAGTACATGCTGCAGTGCGGGCTGCTGATACCGCTGAAGGAGAACTCCAGGGTTGGGCTGTTCAACGATATCTTTATCGATATCGGCGACGAGCAGTCGATTGAAAACGACCTCTCCACCTACAGCTCCCACCTGATGAACATGAAGTATTTCGAGCGGCATGCCGGTGATGGTACGTTGTTGCTGATCGACGAGTTCGGCAGCGGTACCGAGCCCCAGATAGGGGCAGCCATCGCCGAAGCACTGTTGGACAGGTTTAACGACAGCCGCTCCTATGGGGTGATCACTACCCACTACCAGAATCTGAAGCATTACGCCAACGAGCACGAGGGGGTGGTGAACGGTGCCATGCTCTACGACCGCCACGAGATGCAACCCCTCTTCCGCCTCTCCATAGGTAACCCCGGCAGCTCCTTCGCCGTGGAGATCGCCCGCAAGATAGGATTGCCGGAGGAGGTGATTGCACATGCCTCGGAGATCGTGGGAAGCGAGTACATCAATATGGACAAATACCTCCTCGACA
This sequence comes from uncultured Proteiniphilum sp., assembly GCA_964491215.1. GTDB lineage: Bacteria > Bacteroidota > Bacteroidia > Bacteroidales > Dysgonomonadaceae > Proteiniphilum. The sequence goes on along the minus strand of CAZBFS010000252.1, from coordinate 1,013 downwards.
TCGCCCGTGATAAGCGATACTGGGAACGGAAGCGCGAGGAGATACGGCGCGAGCGGAAGCGGCTCGACGAGGCGGCTACGAAGTATGAAGCCGACCTGGAGGTGATCGGAAAACAGAAGAAAGAGATCCTGGCAACAGCCAGACAACAGGCAGAGAAACTGCTGGCAGAGAGCAATGCCCGCATCGAGCAGACCATCCGTGAGATCAAGGAGGCGAAGGCGGAACGTGAGGCGACACTCAAGGTGCGCAACGAGCTGAAAGGTTTCCGTGAAAAGGTGGGCGAGACCGGACGGGAGGAGACAAGTGTGACATCACCGAAAGAGGGGACGCTTCAGGCTCCCCGCAAAAAGGTGAAGAAGAAAACGGTAGCTCAGTCAGTGAAACAACCACCCAAAGAGGTACAACCCGGGGTAGGGGATGCCGTCCGCATGAAAGGACAGACAAGTATAGGGGAGATCCTGGAGGTTTCAAGTAAAAATGCAACGGTTGCCTTTGGCATGATAAAGACAACTGTCCCGCTGGAGAAATTGGAGCGGGTGAGCAATAACCAGATCAAACGGGAACAGAAGGCTTCCAACACCCGTGACCTGATACACGAACGCAAACTAAGCTTCAAACAGGATATCGATGTGCGGGGGATGAGGGGTGATGAGGCGCTGCAGGCGGTGATCTACTTCATCGACGATGCCATTCAACTGGGTGTGGCCCGCGTGCGCATACTGCATGGCACAGGTACCGGTGCCCTGCGGCAGATCATTCGCGAATACCTTGGAACTGTGAACGGAGTGAGTCACTTCGAAGATGAGCATGTGCAGTTCGGCGGAGCCGGTATCACCGTCATCGACCTGGAATGAAACTTAATATAATTGGCAGAGAGGTTATATATTTAAAAAAAATTATATCTTTGCTTCTTATTTTAAAGATACAACATAACTAACCGATAATATCCCGCCAATGGTGAGTCCGCTCTGAAAACCTCATTTTTTCAAAATGCTGAAAAATTCAGGTTCACC
>CAZBFS010000251.1:0-2591 GCA_964491215.1 uncultured Proteiniphilum sp. | reverse complement strand
TGGTGCCCTTCTCCAACACACTCACTCCAATCATTGCTTCAGACTGGTCATCTACAACCTTGCCTTTCACTTCTGACAGCCTTTGTGCCAGCAAGGAAGGAAGGAGCATCATCAGAAAAACTACTGATAGGATCACCTTTTTTAGCGAATTGTCTTTCATCATTTTTTAAATTTACTAGATTTGTTAATCACATTTATAGATCTCATTTCCTCAAAACCCACGCTCGGGGAAGAGCCTGACCAGGTCAAGCAGTTCCTTGTCGTGGTTCTTCTTCATCACACAATGATTGTTGAAAATCATGGTCGCACCCTCTTCGTTCGTATATGGCTCCCATAGGGGTAGTTCTTCTGTGTTGGGATCACCGGTGCGTGCAAAATTGAGCCATGCACTGCTCATCCGTGTAGCCAGGAGCGCTGCTTCTTCACCACCGCCAGTCATATGTCGCGCCTTATCTATATTATCAAACACAAAAGGGAGTTCCATGCAGTGGGAAGAACGCAGGGCACCATCGAGCACGGGAGATTCCCAAGCAAAGAGGTACATATAAACAGGGGCTCCTCCCTGCAACACCTTCAGCCTGGCCTGCTGTATGGAGAGTGAGCGGTATGTAAGGTCTACATCGAGGAGATCTGCCGGTTTATGGTCGGGGTATGCTTTCCTGAAAGCTTTCTTAAAAGCAACTGCTGATTCACCGTACTTATGCTGCAACTCCTTATCAACCGTTTCGTTGGAGAGGTCCGGCAGACTACTGTTCAACCTGTGCTGCATCATCTCGTGCAAGGTAGATCCGATTAACAAGGGTATCTCTTTCGATTGACGGGGAGAATGAGGTGAGAATGGATGTACCGGCAATACATCCCCATCGACGGTGGGTGCCCATCCGACCAGGAAAGGAGCATAACCTTCCTTGTCAGCCTCCAGACGCACTTTTGCTATGGCCTTTTCACCGGCACTCAGTAGATCACGGTAAGGAAGCGTCTGCAGTTGGTCGACCTGAGATCCTTTCAGGTTGAGCTCTTCCAGCATAGCAGCTCCAATACGGCGGGAGAATTGGCTCTCCATGGTACGTATGACTGACCCGCTCTGTATGATCGCTTTATGAAACAATCCCTTGGCTGCGGGTGTGGCCAGCAGATTGGAGACTTTACCGCCCCCTCCCGATTGCCCGAAGATGGTTACATTGTCGGGGTCACCACCAAAAGCAGCTATATTCACCTGAATCCATTCCAGGGCAGCAACCATATCGAGCAGGCCTGCATTACCCGAACAGCCATAAATCTCACCGAAAGCAGAAAGGTCTAAAAAGCCGAGCACATTCAACCGATGATTGAGTGTAACCACCACCACATCGCCTCTCCTACTCAGATTGGTGCCATCATAGGAGGGAAGCTCCTGTCCCGATCCTGTGGCATAACCACCACCATGCAACCAGACCATCACCGGACGCTTATGCTGCTTGTGAATCCCGGGAGTCCAGATGTTTACCCTCAGGCAATCTTCATCTGCAAATCCATCATCCCAATTAAACACAAAAGCCAATTCATCCACCCCCCATCCGGCACGATTACCCTGGGGACAAGTGGGTCCGTAAGCTCTGGCACTGCGTATACCACTCCAGGGCTCAATAGGCTTCGGTGGCATAAAGCGCTCGGCACGTGCATAGGGTATACCCTTGTATATATAGGTGTTGTTTTCTGAATAACCTGCAACTCTCCCGGAAACCGTTTCTACGACAGCCCAATTCGCCGAGGCGATAAGTTCTCCGGATTGTTTCCTGTTCTGCTCCGGTGATACCACACCACCACAGCCGGCAAGAGAAAGAGTGAAAGCTAAGAAAAGTGAGAATTGTGCCCTGTTCATGATATATCGAATGATGCGATTTGCATGTTGCAATATTATTCATAATAGCAGAGACCCTTTTTCGAATGCGTTCAAATGATTATCCTATTTATCCATTCTGATTGTTCCATTTGTTCAAATGTTTATATTTTTATACAAAACAGACTCTCACTCCTTCCCTTTTCCGGCAGATCGACTCAAACAATTGATTTATATGTTGTATTTTTGATTTCATAAGAGCACGAAATCAGTTATATGATGAAAAATCTCAGAAAAACACTCTATCTACTTCTTTGTCTATCTGTTATCTCCTGCAATTCCGAAAAACGCAAACCAGAAAACAAAGCCAGCCATATCATCAGCAATGATATTTCCAACCAGCAGATCAGTTCTTTTGCCGAAGATGCATTCGGCCATATCTGGATCGGCACTTTCAGAGGGCTGAATAAATACAATGCATATGAATACCATCAGTACTTCAACAGCGACGATTCGTTAAGCATCAGTGACAATCAGGTAAAGGATATCCTATGCGATTCAAAAGGGCGAACGTGGATCGCAACTGTCAACGGTACTTCTCAATATACGGAACAGGATTGTTTCCGGCGTATTCCAATTGAGAGTCAAAACCAATATGCGTTGCAAATAAAGGAAAGCAAGGAAGGACGTATATTTCTGAACATGGCCTATGAAATCTGTGAATACTTCCCGGAAGAAGACAAATTCAAGATTGTAATCCCTGACTTGCATC
>CAZBFS010000250.1:0-2615 GCA_964491215.1 uncultured Proteiniphilum sp. | reverse complement strand
TTGGCGGTGTGCTCTCTTTCTTTGTTAAGGGTGATGTGCAACAGACCGCACGCATTATCGACAACCTCTCAATGATCAGCCACCTGGCCAATGTGGGCGATGCCAAGACACTCATCATACACCCTGCCAGCACCACGCACCAACAACTGCCCGCTGAGGCACAACTGGCCGCAGGGGTCTTTCCCAACCTTTTGCGTCTCTCGGTGGGATACGAGCATATCGACGACATCAAGGCTGACCTGGAGGCAGCACTGCAGAAACTGTAGGCAGATCAGCAACCGGATAAAATGGCGGCATCCTTCACGGTGTCGCCATTTTTCTTATTGAATAGGTTTATTCAATCATCTTTTCGATCACCTCTTCATTCACCTGCAATGAGCGGAGTTCCTGAAGAAGATCAACATGGCTCACCTCCAGATCTTCAATGCGTACACGCTGCCAGATTTCCTCTATCCAGCGGTTACGCTCCACACCAAACTCATCCACCGGCTGAAACCAGCGCAGGTACATGAAGTGCTGCTGTGACATCTTCAACTGCAGAGGGTTGTGCTTCCCCTCCTGACTCTTGTTGAAGGAGTGAACGATCTCTTCGGTGTAGATGTCTCCCGCCAGCTGGTAGGTGCCATCGACCGTGATAATAGCACCCTCTTTGGTAGACATGAAATTCATGAAACGGCCGTCGTGGAAGATCATCTTGAACATGCCGGGAGGTGTCACGTTATATCCCGGCTCATCGCTGTTATGAATAGCCTTCACCTCCCACAGGCCATTCAGACGCGCAGCTTGATCCATCGCTGCACGTCGGGAGCTGCCACAGCCGATTGCCGTAGACATCACCAGGAGGAGCAAAAGAGTACGGATGGTTGCTTTCATAGGATGTGATTTTGAGGAGTGGATATCTTGTCAAATATAACGCTTATTTAGATATATTTAGCAACAAAATCACACTTTTTTCCCATCTTTCTAATGCAATCCCATCTCTTCCATCAGACGGTAGGCTCCTGCGTAGTGTTCAATAACGAAAAGCACATAGCGGATGTCAACGATGATGCTGCGCTGGTAATCGGGGAGATAGGTGATGTCTCCTCCCACACCTTCCCAGTTTCGGTCGAAGTTGATACCAATCAGCTCTCCACGGCCGTTCAGCACCGGACTACCGGAGTTGCCGCCGGTGGTGTGGGTGGTGGCTGCAAAAGCAACCGGCATACGACCATCGGATAAAGCATATACACCAAAATCACCTGCCTGATAAAGCTGCTTCAGCTTCTCCGGCACTACGAACTCCCAATTATCGGGATCTTCTTTCTCCATCACTCCATCCAAAGTGGTCTGATGACTGTAGACCACACCATCACGTGGTCGATACCCCTTCACCTGTCCGTAGGTGAGACGCAGAGTGAGGTTAGCATCGGGGAAGAGGGCGTGTGGCTTTTCCATGGCAAGCAGTCCCTCCAACCAGGTGCGCCGTGCCAAACGGAAAGCGGTATCGAACCTGGCCAGCTCATTATGCAGTGAGCGTGCCTCCTCACGTACCGACCGTGCAAACTGGAACAGGGGATCGTTGCGCAATATCTCTTCGTCGGGGTCATCAAGAAAATGTTGCAGGTTCTCTTCGTTACCTAAAAGTGAACGATCGAGAAGATGATCCACAAAACGATCGGTATCACCACAGAACCGGTCGTGAAGAAGGCTGAAGATGGCCGGGTGATGCTCCTGCTCCACACCTGCGGTGTAAGCCTTCATCATAGCTTTTGCCACCTTGCGGTCAACCGCTCTGTTGTAATCCTTGTTGCTAAATTGATGATACTCATCTGCCAGCCTCGCCATCAGCTCATCGATCAGGACATCGTCATCAACTGACAGAGCATCTGACAGGGTATCAGCTGTCTCAATAGGCACCGAGGCAAACTCGATGCCCCGAAGAATCCCCTCCGTCAACATCCAACTGCGGTATCGCAACGAGGCACGTTGTGTCACTATCCGCTCGATCTCTGCAAGCGCATCACCATACTTCGGCAGGTTATTCGTTGTTGCCCACTGCTGCAGACGCTCTTGCATGGCTCTCTTCTGTTGCTCAAAATCACGCATGCCGATCGCCCAGCTGCTGCCGATCGCGTTCTTGTAGCCGTTGGTAGAACCGGAATACTTGGAGGCATACTGTATCTTCACCGCTGGGTCAAGCAGCATCTCCTCCAACATCGCTTCCTGACGCACCTCCCTCATGGCAATGCGCACCGCGTTGTCTATATCCCTGCGCTCGGCCACCTCCCATGAAGTATAATAGGCGTGTGTAGTGCCGGGAAAGCCAAGGATCATGGCAAAATCACCCTCCTCAACCCCTGCGGTAGAGAGCGTGAGCCATCGCTTGGGGCGCAGCGGCACATTGGTTGCGGCGTAAGGGGCAGGGTTACCCTCGTTGTCGGTGTAGATGCGGAAGAGACTGAAATCACCGGTATGCCTTGGCCACATCCAGTTGTCGGTATCGGCGCCAAACTTGCCGATGGCACTTGGCGGAGCACCTACAAGCCGTATGTCTGAATAAACCTTTTTGGTGAAAAGATAATATGATTATCCGCAATAGTTCCTATTGTAAATTCTTGACTTGAAATCAGGAG
>CAZBFS010000249.1:1383-2621 GCA_964491215.1 uncultured Proteiniphilum sp. | reverse complement strand
TGAAACGTACATTCCAACCCTCAAACAGAAAGAGAAAGAACAAACACGGGTTCCGCAGCCGCATGGCTTCCAAGAATGGTAGAAAAGTACTTGCTGCTCGTCGTGCCAAAGGACGGACCAGATTATCGGTATCCGACGAATATTGAGATTGAACTATACAATCCGGTAAAAACAGGAATAGGCAGTGAACCTATTCCTGTTTTTTTTGTTTCTGTAACTGCTCCAATAATCGGACAGTCTCTTCTTTTTCCATCCTATACCGACTCACTGCCATTAATTTTTCCTATTTTTGCATAGGAATTGATTTATCCTGCAAACAGATCGATCGTTATGAGCAAAAAACAATCACCGAAAACCCTCTTCGGAGGCAGCATCATCAAAAACCTGCTGATGATAGCAGTCAGCGGCCTGCTGCTGGTGCTGCTGGCACTCCTGTTTCTCAGCATATACACCCGGCATGGGCAACAAGTAGTGATCCCTTCTCTCGAAGGGTTGCAGGCAGAGGAGGCCAATACACTACTACGTGCCAAAGGACTGCGTGCCGAGATTGTGGACTCCGTCTATTTTCGCGACGGGGTTCCCGGTGCCGTCATCGATCAAACACCCAAGGCAGGCAACAAGGTTAAGGAGGGGCGTGCCATCTACATTACCATCTACTCCCGCACCCCTCAATTGGTATCGGTACCGGACCTGGTCGACTACTCCACGCGACAAGCCATGGCGATGCTAACCTCCATGGGGTTCAACCAGATCGCTATCGAAGAGATCCCATCAGAGTATGCCGGATTGGTGGTAGCAGTCAAATACCTCGGCAGAACACTTGCATCAGAAGAGAGAATACCGGTAGCCTCACCGCTTACACTGGTGGTGACAAAAACGTATGAAAGAGACTCCGTGATGATTGAAAATAATTACAACATCTCCCCTCACCAGCCTGCAAATGAGCAAAATCTATCGGGGGGTGAGGGAGCCATTGATGATACATTTTTTTAAAGGGCTGGCTTGTGACAGACAACCAATTGAATGAGAACGAATTGCTTCCGGAAGACGAGATTCTTGCCGATGAGAGCCGGGAGGAGGAGCAGCGGTATGAACATTATCGGTTCGTAGCCGACAAGGGACAGAACCTGTTGCGAGTAGATAAGTTCCTCTCGGTGCGGATCGAGGGCATCTCACGCAACCGCATCCAGCAGGCTGCAGATGCGAACTGCATCCTGGTGAACGGAGAGGCGGTGAAG
>CAZBFS010000249.1:0-1373 GCA_964491215.1 uncultured Proteiniphilum sp. | reverse complement strand
ACCGCTCGACGTGATTTCCATCGTGATGGACCGCCCACGTCGTGAGCTGGAGATCCTCCCCGAGGATATCCCGCTCAACATCGCCTACGAAGATGAGACGCTGATGGTGATCAACAAACCGGCCGGCATGGTGGTACACCCAGGGCACGGCAACTATACCGGCACACTGGTCAATGCGGTGGCCTACCACCTACACAGGGAGGATATCATAGATCTGGATGACCCGCGCCTGGGACTGGTACACCGTATCGATAAGGACACATCGGGACTGCTGCTGGTGGCTAAGACCCCCGAAGCGAAGACACACCTCTCGGCACAGTTCTTCAACAAGCAAACAAAACGGCTCTATGTGGCACTGGTGTGGGGCAACCTGGTGGAGGAGAACGGCACCATTGAAGGTAACATTGGCCGGGACCCTAAGGACCGTATGGTGATGCGTGTCTTTCCCGAAGGGGAGCAGGGCAAGCCGGCAGTGACACACTACAGGGTATTGGAGCGTTTCGGTTACGTCACCCTGGTGGAGTGTCGCCTGGAGACCGGCCGCACACACCAGATAAGGGTTCACATGAAACAGATAGGACACCCTCTCTTCAACGATGAGCGGTATGGTGGCAACGAGGTACTCAGGGGCACCCACTTTGCCAAATACAAACAGTTTGTCTACAACTGCTTTGCCCTCTGTCCGCGGCAGTGCCTGCATGCCCGCACACTGGGTTTCATCCATCCTGTTACTGGTGAGGAGATACAACTGGAGAGTGAGATCCCGGATGACATACAGCAGGTTATCGACCGCTGGAGCAGCTACACCGCATCGAGAGAGATATAACAGCATCAACACTACAGCATATCACCAAAAATGAAACGAAACATTGCCATTGTCTGGGGGGGATATTCTTCCGAAAAAGTAGTCTCAGAGAAGAGCGCCGCCGGCATCTACTCCTTCCTGGACAAGGAACGATACAGCATCTGGCTGGTACAGATCGACCGTGACAGGTGGGTAGCCGACCACAAGGGAACCCTCCTGCCTGTCGACAAGAACGATTTCAGTATCGTAACCGAAGAAGGAAAGATACAGTTCAACTACGCATATATCACCATTCACGGTACTCCGGGGGAAGATGGGACCCTGCAGGGTTATTTCGACATGGTGGGAGTCCCCTACTCCGGTTGCGGCGTCTTCACCTCATCCCTCACCTTCAACAAGTTCACCTGCAACCACTTCCTGAAGAACTTCGGCATCGATGTCCCCGGCTCCATCCTGCTACGCAGGGATGATATGCTTGATGCGGGGCAAATTGTCGCATCGCTGGGACTGCCTCTGTTTGTGAAACCCAACGTGGGGGGATCGAGCTTCGCCACCACCAAGGTGAAGG
>CAZBFS010000248.1:0-2625 GCA_964491215.1 uncultured Proteiniphilum sp. | reverse complement strand
CTTATCAGCGTTTGGTGGATATGGCACTGGTAGCCCGCCAAAACGGAGGTATAATCAAAGGAATCCTGCTTCATCAGGGGGAATCAAACACCGGTGAGATGGATTGGCCGCTAAAGGTGAAAAAAGTGTATGACAGCCTGCTCAAAGATGTGGGTCTGGCACCCAACTCCGTTCCACTGCTGGCTGGTGAAGTGGTACATGCCGACCAGGGAGGCATCTGTGCATCGATGAATGAGATAATACAGACGCTGCCTGAGGTAATTCCCAACAGCTATGTCATCTCTTCAGCCGGTTGTAAAGACGGACCGGACAATCTTCACTTCTCGGCCGAAGGTTATAAGATGCTGGGTGAACGTTATGCCGAACGAATGCTCTCTATCCTGAACAAGTGAACCCAAGATAAATTATGCAACACCTCTGATCTGAAATGACACACTTTAAAACTGTTTTACTGATTTACTGCTGGTTGATGCTCCTGTCGCTCTCCGCCTCACCCCAGTCTCAGATAGTTAATGCCGGGAAAGGAGTGATGATCGAGAGCGACGGGGGTATTCTTCGTCTCATCCCCCTAAACGAGCGAACCATTCGTGTCACTTTCAAAAAAACAGAAGCGCGCTTCTACCCGGAGGAATTGATTTACAGCGAACAGGTGACACCACCCCTCTACAGGGTTACTGAAGATGAAACGTCGGTAAGGATCGAGTTGGAGAGGATCATTGCCATTTTCAACCGGGAAAATAGAACGCTCTGTTTTACCGATCATCAAGGAAAAATCCTGCTAAGCGAAAAAGTAGGGGGACGCGTCATGGAGGCGGACAGCCTGGATAACCTCGCGGTATATAAGGTGATGCAGCGGTTTCACTCTCCTCCTGACGAATATCTGTTCGGCACAGGACAATTCCAGGACGGTCAACTGAACATCAGGGGATTGTCGCGCCGACTCACACAGGTGAACAGTCAGATAGCCATTCCCTTCATCCTCTCCAGCAAGGGGTATGGGCTACTCTGGAACAACTACGGGCTCACCGACCTCAACCCGGCTGAAGAGGTGCTGTTACTTCAGCGCAATGATGAACGGGGAGAGCGCATTACGGTGGAAGCCACCGGCACCAGTGGCAACAGAACGGAGACCAGGCAGATGAACCGTTTCACCGGCTCGCTTACGATTCCCGCAACAGGCAGCTATGCACTGATGCTCGATGTGGGGCAGACTATGGCGCGCAAGCATCACCTGGTGATCGACGGCGATACACTGGTCAATGTCAACAACATCTGGCTACCCCCAACCACCTCTCTCATCGCGCATCTGTCGGCAGGCACCCATCAGGTCATCGTAGAGGGAGAAGAAAAGGACCGACCCCAGCTTTACTGGAGAGCCGTCACCGATGAAACCATCCTCTCCTCCCCGGTGGCAGAGGCACTCGACTACACCATCTTTGCCGGGAATGGTGACGAGGTGATTGCCAGCTACCGTCAGTTGACCGGAGCTGCGCCCATGCTACCGCGCTGGGCATTCGGATATATCCATTGCCGGGAACGTTACCACACACAGGAGGAGCTACTGGAGAACGCCCGCACCTTCCGCGAGAGAAGGCTTCCGGTCGATGTGATCGTACAGGATTGGCAATACTGGGGTAAGCATGGCTGGAATACAATGCGCTTTGACGAGGAGCGCTATCCTGATCCGGCGGAGATGATGCGTCAGCTGCATGCAATGAACATGCGTATGATGATCTCTGTATGGTCGAAAATTGACAAACAGTCGGAGGTAGGTAAAGAAATGAACGCTAAGGGATATTATATCCCCGGGAGCGACTGGATTGACTTCTTCAATCCTGATGCGGCTGCCGCCTACTGGGAGCAGTTCTCCGCGAAAATGCTCCCCTACGGCATCGATGCCTGGTGGCTGGATGCCACCGAGCCGGAGAATGATGATCTTCAACACCGAAAAATAATGAACGGCACCCTGCCTGGAGAACTCCTTCGCAACGTATACCCACTCTATGTGAACAGGACGGTATACGAAGGACTGCGAAAGGATGATCCGGGACGGCGTGCTTTCATCCTCACACGCAGCGCCTTTGCCGGTATGCAGCGGTATGGCACCGCTACCTGGTCGGGTGATGTCGGTCACGACTGGGAGACACTTCGTCGCCAGATCACCGCCGGGCTTGGTCAAATGAGCACGGGCTTACCCTGGTGGACATACGACGCCGGCGGCTTCTTTCGACCTTCAGACCAGTACACCAACCCCGACTATCACGAGCTCTTCATCCGCTGGTTTCAGACCGCTGCCTTCTTTCCGCTATTGAGGGTCCATGGCTACATGAGCAATACCGAGCCCTGGCGATATGGTGAAGCAGTTGAACAAGTGGTGTCGCAGACCCTCGATCTACGATACCGACTGCTCCCCTATATCTATTCGGAAGCATCTCGAGTCAGCATGAGCGGCTCCACCCTGATGCGTCCGTTAGTGATGGACTTTGCCGACGATCCTACAGCGCTGGAACAAAAAGATCAATTCATGTTCGGCCCATCCCTCCTGGTGGCACCCGTAACCGAACCGGGGGTAAAGCAGTGGTCGCTCTATCTTCCCAAACAGGAGAAGGGGTGGATCGATTTCCG
>CAZBFS010000247.1:243-2626 GCA_964491215.1 uncultured Proteiniphilum sp. | reverse complement strand
GCCGACCGCTTCGCCAACTACAAGCAGCAACCGTTGCAGTTTAGCTTCAACCCCTCCTTCACCGGGAAGATGGCCGACCTGGGTCTCGACCCCGACCGCATGGAGCGCAGTGGCCTCACCGCGGCGATCATCCGCGACAAGGGCACCAACGGTGAACGGGAGATGGCCTATGCCCTCCACCTGGCCGGCTTCGACGTGAAGGATGTGCACATGACCGATCTCACCTCAGGACGCGAGACGCTCGAAGAGGTAGAGTTCGCCGTCTTCTGCGGCGGCTTCTCCAACTCCGACGTGCTGGGCTCCGCCAAGGGGTGGTCCGGTGGCTTCCGCTACAACGAGCAGGCCAAGGCAGCACTCACCAACTTCTACGCCCGTGAAGATACGCTCAGCCTGGGCATCTGTAACGGCTGTCAGCTGATGATGGAGTTGGGGCTGCTCTACCCGGAGATGGGCGAAAGCCATCCGAAGATGGCGCACAACCTGTCGCACAAGTTCGAGTCCGCCTTTGTCAGCGTGGAGATCCCGCAGAACGAGTCGGTGATGTTCCGCTCGCTCACCGGCACCAGGATAGGCATCTGGGTGGCCCACGGTGAAGGGCGCTTTGTACTGCCTGAGTCTGAATCGGCTTACAATATTGCAGCGAAATATGTCTACGACGAGTATCCCGGCAACCCCAACGGTTCAGACTATGCCACTGCCGCCATCTGCTCGGGTGACGGCCGTCATCTGGCCATGATGCCCCACCTGGAGCGCACCATCTTCCCCTGGCAGAACGCATACTATCCGTTCGCTTTCCGTAAGCATGAGGTGACCCCCTGGATGGAGGCATTCGCCAACGCAAGAGAGTGGTTTAAAGAGAAGAAATAAGCATTAAATGAGTGAACGTGGCACAACCAATATTTGAGCACACGCTAAAGGTACGTGATTATGAGTGCGATACGCAGGGGCATGTGAACAATGCCAACTATCAGCACTATTTCGAGGTTACGAGACATGAGTTTCTGGAAAAGGTGGGACTCAACTTCCATGAGTTGCACCTGGAGGGTATCGATGCGGTGGTCTCACGCGTAGAGATCCGCTACAAGGTACCCCTTATCGGAATGGATCTCTTCCGTTGCACCGTCACACGGCTGGAGCGGATTGGAGTGAAGTACATCTTCCACCAGGAGATCATCCGTGAAAAGGATGGAGTTGTCTGCGCCAAGGCGAAGATCGAGGTGGTCAACCTGGTGAACGGCAAGCTGTCGCAGCCTGAACGGTTCGACCGCGCCTTCAGGAATTATATCGGGTAGGATTTACTTTTTAGCGGTAAGCGGTAAGCTGACAGTTTCAATCCAGTCCCTGTAGCTTTTAATCATTCACCAATAGTGCTTACAGCTTATTTGCTTATAGCTTATAGCTTACATCTTACAGCTACAAATCATGAACGACAAAACCCTCTACCGGATCGCGCTGACGCTGATCAAAGGCGTGGGAGTGATGCATGCCCGCAACCTGATGGAGATAGTAGGCGATGAGGAGGCGATCTTCCGCGAGAGCGCACAACGGCTCAAAGCTATCCCCCGGCTTCCGGAGAAGGTGATCCGGGAGATCCGCAATCCGGAGGTACTACGACGGGCAGAGAAAGAGCTGGCTTTCGCAACAAAAAATAATCTCCGTATCCTCTTCTTCACAGATACCGACTATCCGCAGCGCCTCACCCAGTGCATCGATGCACCGGTACTGCTTTATGCCAGGGGTGCGACTGACCTGAACCGTAGCAGGGTGGTCAGCGTGGTGGGTACCCGAAACGCTACACGACAGGGTACACAGTTCTGTGAGACATTCATCCGTGAGCTATCAGAGAGCGACCCCGATATATTGGTAGTGAGTGGACTGGCATATGGCATCGATATCTGCGCACACCGGACGGCACTCAAAGAGGAACTCTCTACCGTGGCGGTATTGGCTCATGGTCTTGACCGTATCTATCCCTCCCTGCACCGGCAAACAGCTGTGGAGATGCTGAAAACGGGTGCACTGCTCACGGAGTTCCCCAGCGAGACCAACCCCGACCGTCATAACTTCGTGAAACGCAACCGCATCGTGGCCGGCATGGCCGACGCGGTGGTGGTGATCGAGTCGGGCGAGAAGGGGGGATCACTCACCACCGCCGACATAGCCAACTCCTACTTCCGGGAGGTGTTTGCGCTGCCGGGGCGCGTGAAGGACCAGATGTCGGCCGGCTGTAACCGCCTTATTGCCGATAATCAGGCAGTATTGCTGCGTAGCACGGAGCAGTTTCTCATCCATATGGGCTGGGAAAAAGAGTTCAGGGGGGTGCAGTCGACACAGAAAGAGCTGTTTCCGGGACTGTCGGAAGAGGAGGAGAGGATCTGCAGTA
>CAZBFS010000247.1:0-230 GCA_964491215.1 uncultured Proteiniphilum sp. | reverse complement strand
CTTTCCGTGGAGTTGAACATTCCTGTCACCGAGCTGTTTCTAACCCTGCTGGAGCTGGAGGTGAAGAATGTGGTACGAGCATTGCCGGGTGGGGTTTACCAACTGGCATGAAAAAGCGACATTTCTCTTTTCAGCTCATCTGAACTTTTTTTTATATCTTTGAGAACGAAACTCATTAAATAAACAATCAATGGCACTACAAATTGGAGACAGGATACCGGAGGAACTCG
>CAZBFS010000246.1:2319-2627 GCA_964491215.1 uncultured Proteiniphilum sp. | reverse complement strand
GGTACGCGTGTACCTGTTTACAATGACAATGACAAGACATTCCTCGGTACCACAAGACCACCCATACATTTGAGCATGAGAAATGATTTCACATTTTTCAAAGATTTCACATTCTCATTCTCAATCTATTCATACATGGGACACAAGAGCCGCCAGGGATATTGGTTGAACCAAGACAATGGAGGTTCGGAAGTTACCAACGGATTCAATGTTCCGAAAAAGGAATATTGGACACCCGATAATCCTACAAACAAGTATGCACGTCTGAATGCACAGGGACCTAACACAGGCTTGGCAGGTGGTGTAGA
>CAZBFS010000246.1:0-2309 GCA_964491215.1 uncultured Proteiniphilum sp. | reverse complement strand
TTACAATAGAAGCTTTGCACGACTTGACAACATCACTTTAGGCTATTCATTGCCTCAAAGGTTTACAAGTAAATTTCAGGCTGAAAGGATTCACGTAACCGCAAGCTGCAATAATGTGTTCACAATCTCAGGCTGGGAATATGGAGATCCTGAAACAGGGGGACTTGCAACGCGCGCTTTTAATTTGGGTTTGAATATAACCCTCTAATTATTGAGAATCAATTAATACTAATAAAATGAAACTCAAAATGAAAAAAAATAGAATTAAATTATTCCTGGGTTGCATGGCGATTGGTTTATTTGCCACGCAGATAAGTTGTACCGACGCCTTTCTAAAACAAGACCCTCTGTCGTTTTATGAACCCACGGCAACTTATACGACCGAAGCCGGTTTGAAATCAGCACTTGCCATGTGCGATCTACACTATAAGACGATGCTCATGGATGGTAACTGGAATGTGCTTCCCATTGCTTCATTATATATCATGAGTGATATAGGCCTATATGCAAAGACAGATGCCGGCGGGGGAATCATGGATGATTTTGCCAACAAGATCACTCCCACTTCGGGTATGTCTTCAGGAGGCGACTCCAACGCCATGATGCGTTTCTGGAATGAAGCATGGAATGGAATCAAGTACGCAAACACCGTCCTTTCTTATGTAGATAAGGTTGAGGGGCTCGACGATGCTACCCGAAACGCTTACAAAGGTCGTGCCTACTTCCATCGTGCCTATAAATATTATCATCAGGTGCTTTTATTCGGGGATGTACCTTTGATTACGAAGATCATTGAAGTCCCCAAACAGAATTACAAGTCAACAAGCAAAGAAGCCATTTTTGAGATGTTGGCACATGACCTGGAGTTTGCGGTTGAACATGTGCCTTCACAACAGGAGATGCCCTATTATGGAGCAGTGAACAAAGAGGCATGCATGCAGCTCTTGATCAAGTGCTACCTTGTGAACGGAGAGTTCAAGAAAGCAGAAGACATGGCTACCGACCTGATTCAAAATTACGGTCTAGAACTAATGACAGCACCTTTCGGAACATCTGTCCCCTCCGGAAACCCTGACACATGGTCTGTTGAACGCAATGTACTCTGGGACCTACACAGAGGTGAAAACATCACATCTCCCGCCAACAAGG
The DNA here is from genome assembly GCA_964491215.1 of uncultured Proteiniphilum sp. Classification (GTDB taxonomy): domain Bacteria; phylum Bacteroidota; class Bacteroidia; order Bacteroidales; family Dysgonomonadaceae; genus Proteiniphilum. The sequence goes on along the minus strand of CAZBFS010000246.1, from coordinate 1,160 downwards.
AGACCATCCTTCCCATCTTGAACTATAATGACCAGAACTTCACTGCATACGTTACAATGCGTGCATTGGGTGTTCACTGGTCGAACGGTGATATAATGGATCCTGCAGGATTGAGTGCTCCAACCTACAACTGGTCTCGCAACGATGGCAACTACAATAAGGAGCTTGACTGGTTACGTGTGCTGGGACGGGGCATCGGATGCTTCCGTACATCTCATCATTACAACAAGACGATCTGGATAAATGATGGTGAAGTTGATACACAAGACTTGCGTCATAATAGAGAAATTGGAAACTGGGTTGAGATGGAAGACCTAAAATACAACCGTCCCAACTCCAGGTTCCATGGAGAGAACATGCAGTTGTATGCTACTGAAGATTTTGTGGATGACAATGGTAATGTGCTCATCGCTAAAGGCACTCTCTTGTGCAAAGATACCATCCGCAGTTGGTATCCAATACCGTTGTACAAGATGTATATTCTGGATGTAAGTGCAGAGGAAAACAATGGAGCGAATCAATTTAACGGAGCTACAAAAGGCTCTTACCCCTCTAACGGGAACATGTATCTTTTCAGACTTGCAGAGACCTATTTACTCCGTGCCGAAGCCAGATTCTATCAGGGAAATGCTGCTGGTGCAGCCCAGGATGTGAATGCTATTCGGAGCAGGGCAAATGCCAAGAAGCTGTTTACTACCGTTACAATTGGTGACATTACTGACGAACGTGCCCGGGAGCTCTATATGGAGGAGTGGCGTCAACCAGAGCTGACTCGTATTTCTTGGTGCCTTGCCAAAAGTGGCCAGCCCGACGAATGGGGTGAAGTCTACAACATCGACACCTGGGATAAACAGAGCGGAACCGATCTTAATGGTGGCAGCTATTGGTTCAAGCGATTGACTCGTTATAGTCTTTTCAATCAGGGTACAATTCTTTCAAAGGTTAATTTAAATTACCAGGTTGACAAGCATAACATTTTCTGGCCTGTTCCTAACTCAGCCATTACAGCCAATATCGATGCCCCTCTTCGGCAGAACTTTGGTTACGACGGTTATGATGACTCAGTGGAAATGTGGACCAACTGGGAAGATGCCGTTGCGGACGAAGATAAAATCGATTGATTAAGCAACTCATACTGTAGACTGCCACTTTGGGAATAT
>CAZBFS010000245.1:2276-2640 GCA_964491215.1 uncultured Proteiniphilum sp. | reverse complement strand
GACAAAAGAGGGCTATACTTTTAGCAGCTGGTTTGCTGACGAAAACCTGGAGACAAAGTTTGATTTTGATACTCAAATAAAGAGCAATACTACAATCTATGCTCTCTGGACGGCCAACGAGTACAAGGTGACCTTTGATGCCAACGGGGGGACTGACCCGGATCCGGCAGACAAGGTTGTAACCTACGATAAGGCCTATGGTGATCTGGCTACGACCAAGAGGGCCGGTTACACCTTCGAGGGCTGGTTTACAGCAAAGACCGGCGGTGGGAAGGTCACATCCGAAACAAAGGTGACCACTGCCGGGAACCACACCCTTTACGCGCGGTGGACCATCAACCAGTACACGATCACCTTTGACAGT
>CAZBFS010000245.1:0-2176 GCA_964491215.1 uncultured Proteiniphilum sp. | reverse complement strand
ACTGAAGATACGGTTGTGGCCACAGCCAGTGCCCACACCCTTTACGCGCGGTGGACCATCAACCAGTACACGATCACCTTTGACAGTGCCGGCGGCAGCGAGGTAGCTGCCATTACCGAGGACTACGGTACAGTGTTGAGCCCGCCTGCAGCACCCACGAAGAAAGGCTACACCTTCAAGGGCTGGGATTCTGAGTTTCCTGGGACCATGCCTGCGGAGGACATTACCCTGGTTGCCCAGTGGGAGGCTGTTGTCTACAGCATCACCTACGTGTTGGACGGTGGTCAAAATGATCCGGCCAACCCGGCGACCTATACCATTGAGACAGAGACGATCACCTTGCAGCCTGCCACGAAGACAGGTTACACCTTTGACGGCTGGTATGATGCCGAAACAGAGGGGAGCAAGGTAACCCAGATTAAAAAAGGCGATACCGGAGGGATCACCCTTTATGCCCGGTGGACGGCCAACGAGTACAAGGTGACCTTTGATGCCCAGGAGGGCACAGTTGACCCGGCATCGCAGCTGGTGACCTATGGTGCCGAGTACGGTGAGCTTCCGGTACCTGTTAGGGAGGGTCACACCTTTGCCGGCTGGTTCACGGCAGAGACCGGTGGCGGGAAGGTTACTGAAGATACGGTTGTGGCCACAGCCAGTGCCCACACCCTTTACGCGCGGTGGATAGATCAGTTATTGGTAGAATTCAAGGGTCTGATTGATGATTCCAGCGGAAGGGAAAGGCCCGAATATACTCAGGTAGAGGATACCCATACAAAAACTGACTGGGATCTTTATTGGGATCAATTTCAGACAGCTTTGGATGCTGCGCAGGGTCTGTACAATACCCTCAAGGATGCGGGGACATTAACGGAGCAAGAAAAAGCATCTATTAATACTGCTAGTGATAACCTGCTGCAGAAAGTAGAAATCATCGATGCCATAGAAGATTTCGATATCGCCTGGGGTGGTCGAGATAATCCGTTGGGGTTGGTGGAAACCGTTTATGCACGCTCCTTGGTGGCGGACAGTTTCCAGCCCGGCAGGCTGCGGTGTTATTACGAAAAAGAAGATAGCCAGTTGTACTGGCTGCTTTCTGGTTTCCTGCAAGGGCAGGGTTATTATGAAGGAACCACCGGGACAGGGATGAACCCGGGCCTGCAAAACGTAATGCTGTCAGATGCCCTTTGGCAACTGAAATCCGGCGACAAGACAGTCGAGATTTATAAGCCTGACGGAACACGGAAAACCCAATCCGAATTGGAGAGCGAAGGAATCAACCTTGCCTTTAGTTGGCTTACTTTTGCAACAGGAACATATGTAGACTTTGTCGGGTTTAACATAGATTGCGAACTCGTCGGTAAAACCTCCGATGGCACTACATTTGAAAGAACCTACAGTTTCAGTTTCCTTGATGCAGGCATCTATCTATTTGAGAATGATTTTAGATACTGTGTGGAAGATGACACTGTGCAGCGGGTATTTGGTGATTACAATATCATCAACGCTACGAAAGGGATCAATTACACCGAAGGTACCATCCAGGCGGCAATTAATGCAGCTTCACCGGGAGATAGAATCTATGTGGCCAACGGCATATTCAACGAAAGTGTGACTATCAACAAGAGCATCACCCTCATCGGTAACCATATGTCAGGCTCAACCTATCCCACTGTCATCGATGGCAGCAGTTTGGGCAACGTGCCGGGCATTCAAATTGCAGGTAGTGTGAGCGATGTGAACATTACCGGGTTTGAGATCAGGAACTTTGGAAACGGGATAGTAGCCAAGGACACGGGGATAAATAATGTTACTATTGAGTACAACTACATCCACAATGTGGGGGCAGACGGAATCCGCGGCATCGACGGTGTCCAGACATTGAGCGACTGGTCCGTTACTCATAACACCATTGAGGGATACGGCGAGTCGGGGATAAAGTTAGTAAATATCGCCGATTCGGCCATCAATGAGAATAAAATCACCGGTTCAAGTTCTGGAAGCGGTGCCGCTATCAACGTTATAGGGCACTCCGATACCGGCACCGTGACAGTTTCGGGAGTCACCGTTGCAGGCAATGAGGTTACCGGTGATGATGTGAGAGTTGCGGCCGCCGGAATGGGGAGCGGGGCTGCAATAACGCAAAATATAACCGTCAGCGGCAATGTTGTTACGGCGG
>CAZBFS010000244.1:0-2670 GCA_964491215.1 uncultured Proteiniphilum sp. | reverse complement strand
GGGCGGCCCAAACCCTGGAGGAATTATGCCGTATGGACGAATACTGCCCCTATCGCCATCAACCCATACCCAGGCAATGGAGATTGGATGAGTGCTCGCAGTGTAGTTATTCTAATATACCCAGGCGTGGCGTCAGAATGCAGCCAGATATAGTTCATCATGACAAAGAATTCCGGGCTATGTGCTGGGTCTTATATTTTCTCTGGGAGGTAGAAAGAGATGAAAAACAGTCTTCGTCTTGATTCTAAGAGCGGAGCCGGGAGCGAAGCCGGGAACGAAGTCGGCGGTACTGGCGGGGTCATTGGCACAGGCATCTGCGGAGGCACTGCCCATTATGTCCCCGGACACGCTACCGGGGACGCAACCAGGTACGCTGCCAGGGATACTGCCGGGCACGCGGCCGGGCACCCTGTCAAGTACCCGGTCAGGAACACAGCCAAGGAAGCAGCGGATGACAAGGAACACATTCTTAACAAAAGCGTGTACTACAGCAGGTATTATAGTCCGCTGGATTACTTTTTAGAACGAGCCAGCCGGTGGGTGCTGGTCTTCGCTTTCCTGTATATGCTGGCACAGATTATAAGGGTGGTGATTAGGTGAATAACCCGATTCGCTGTTGTGGCACCTGCAAGAACTGGAGGCCCAATATATCCCGCAAAGGCTGGGGGGGACATTTTGGATCGGTTGACCGCTATTGTTCCCTTACCGCCGAATACCAGGGACCGTATGACCGGAAAGGCTGCCTGGCCTGGATACCCAAACATCGTGAAACGGGGGACCAGTAATAAATGGACTACATGCGAGAAATCAATGCTTTCTATGATAATGATATGCCCAACCATCTTACCCCATTAGCCGGGCATCTTTACCTGGCTCTCCTGAATATTGCGAATCGGTTATTTTGGAAACAAGGCTTCATGGTTTCTGATGTTCTCTTGATGGCCCGGGCCGGCATTAAAGACCGGCGTACCTTCCGCCGGGCCATGGATGAATTGGTTAAGGCGGGGTTAATCGAGTTTACGCAGACTCATCAGGGTATATCTTACACCATCAGGGGGCTTTGCTGCCGGGGAGCTGGAAAAAATGTTGCAAAGAATGTAACACCTAATGCTGCAAATGATGTCAGTCAGGAAATAAACCCTGCAACGGATGCTGCATTGATTGCAGAAAATAATGCTGATTTTGCAGAAAGTGCTGCAACGGATGTTACATCCAATGCACGCAGTGATATTGACCCTGCAACGGATGCTGCATTGAATGCAGGAAATAATGCAGATTTTACAAAAAATCCTGCAACGGATGCTACATTCAATGCACGAAAAAATCCCGTTTTTGCAAAAAATGCTGCATCCAATGTAGCATTCATTGCACGCTACGATGGGGACAAACCCAGTAATGGCGAGGGATCCGGCTCCGCTCAAACTAAACAAACAAAACAAACTAAACAAACAAAACAAACAAAACTAACTGCAGTAGCAGTTTTCGATGAGGGGGCAGTTAACAATAAAGAATTAATCGCTGAACTGGTTGCAGCTTACCGAGAAACACCAGGAATAGAAAACAGCAAAGGTGATTACCCTTTCATCGGTGCTTTATACAACGAGTATGGTTACGACCAGGTACTTTACGGCATCCATGAATTAAGTATGGCTGCTGCCACCACCAGTATAGAGAAACCGCTTATTTATCTGCGGGCAATCCTTATAAGGGCCGGACCTGGCCGGATTTCGTATCAAAAGGAAAATAACCAAATCAGAGAGGAGGATCCCAGTGCTAAATACGAACGAGAACGCTATCGGGGTTGAATGGAATACCCTGAACTCGCTGGAGTTTGATGTCGGCGAACAGCTCAACGAAGGCGGTCCCGCACCCCTTCCAGACTTGGACCCGGATGATGAAGTCATAAGTGAATACATTTTAACCTGTCCTGCCTGCGGCGAGGAATACCGGGAAAGACGCTATATATCGGCGGCCAGCCATTTATTTGTACATGAAAGAGGCCGTTGTTCGTGTATGCCGGATAAGAACGAAAGCGCCGAGGAAAGGCTGCAGCGTTCCTGGCGTTATCTCCACCGCTTGTTGGGCGAAAGCAATCTGGTCACTACCGAGGGTCCGGAACTGGAACAGTTTATTCCCCTGTACGGTCAGGAGGAGGCCTTTGAACTGGCCCGGTTATTTCTAGGCTCACATACTCCGGGCAAGGGCTTTTTGATTACCGGTGCTCCGGGGCGGGGCAAGACCGAACTGGCCCTGGCTCTGGCTCGCAGCGCAGCCCGTGACAGAACCGTTGTAGCGGTTAAATCGATTGACCTCCTGGACCGCATCCGCCGTTCCCTGTGGGAAGAGAATAACAAAAAAGAACTGGTGGGACTGCTGCGCGGGGTGGACCTCCTGATAATCGATGACATCGGGGTGGAAAAAGCTACCGATTGGGTCTTGGCTACCCTTTATAGCATCATTGATTATCGCTACGGACGCAAGGACACCGTTTATACCAGCAACCTCACCGGCAGCCAAATGACCTCCAAGCTGGGGGAGGCCTTGACTTCCCGTATCTGCGGTTCCCGTGAGGTTGTATTAACCGGCAAGGACTGGCGCATCGAGGAACGGCAGCAGCATACCATCGGTTGGGACCAGGAAGGTGACCGGTAAACAGGCATGAAAAAAGGT
>CAZBFS010000243.1:0-2672 GCA_964491215.1 uncultured Proteiniphilum sp. | reverse complement strand
CGGTTTTCCGATTGCGCGGGTCAGCGCGCTTCTGGCTGCGGGGCTCACGCTGGACGAGATCCCCTACTGGCGCGACGGCACCCTTGACAAGTACACCCCCTCGGGTGACTATGTGGTGATCAAGTTCGCCCGCTGGGCCTTTGAAAAGTTCCCAGGCTCCGTAGACAAGCTGGGTACGCAGATGCGCGCCGTCGGCGAGGTCATGAGCATCGGCAAGACGTACAAGGAGGCGCTGCAGAAGGCGATTCGCTCCCTGGAGATCGGGCGTTACGGGCTGGGCTGGGCGAAGGATTTCCACGAGCGCTCGCTCGATGAGTTGCTGGACATGTTGCGCGAGCCCACGAGTGAGCGCCAGTTCATCCTTTACGAGGCGCTGCGCAAAGGCGCGGACATTGACGCGCTCTATGCGCGCACGGCCATCAAGCCCTGGTTCCTGCAACAGATGCAGGAACTGGTGGAGACGGGACGACTGCCCATCACTCCGAACAATGTGGAGGTAATCATCCGGCAGGAGAATCTCTCGGTGAAGGAGATAATCAACAAACACTCACGCGATGCGGCACTCACCATGATCGGGTTCAATGAGAACAATTTCAAAAATGGTAATACCGACCTCTTTGATGGATATGGAGAGCTTGGCAACATTCTCTTCGTTCACTCTAACGGGCCGAAGGAGATTGAGTAGGGTAGGGAGGCAGTAAACACTTCACGCAATCCCTCCACTCTCATCCTCATACTACGGGAATGCTGACAGTCAACGGAAAAAAGAACATCATTTATTTTTTTATTTTGGAAGATTGTGCTATCTTTGCCATCCGAAAATGAGAATCAAATAAAAAAAGAGGATATATAATGAAAAAAGAAATTCACCCCAACAATTACCGCCCGGTAGTTTTCAAGGATATGTCGAACGAGGAGATCTTCATCTCCCGCTCAACCATCAACGCAAAGGAAACTATTGAAATTGATGGTGTTACTTATCCGCTCGTGAAGCTTGAAATCACCAGTGCATCACATCCTTTCTACACTGGTAAACAAAAACTGGTGGATACGGCTGGACGTGTTGATAAGTTCATGAACCGTTACGGTAACCGCAACAAGAAGAAGTAAAGGTACCAGGAAATGGAATTTGCACGGCGATCTGTTGAGACCGCCGTTTTTTTTGTCTATTTTTGCAGTTGTGATTGTTGAAACGAACAAATTGAGATAAATGAAACAAGCAGTTACAGTCCTATTTGCCGGAAAACGAATCCTCATACCAATCATTTCTGTTTGCCTGCTGTTGACGAGCCACTCGCTGAGAGCACAGGTGCAGCTGAACGACAGCGCTACCGTGAGCCTGTTGACAGCCTCACCATGGAACGGTGCCCTCTATGCCCTCTTTGGCCATACCGCTATACGGATACAGGATGATTCAACCGGTGTCGATGCGGTCTATAATTATGGCTTTTTCGACTCATCACAACCCGGTTTCATCTATAATTTCATGCGGGGGAGAACCGATTATATCCTGGGAGTGACCTCTTTTGCCGATTTCCTGTATGAATACAGTGCCAAGGGTCAACAGGTGGTGGAGCAACAGCTCAATCTCACACCGACGGAGAAGCAGCTGTTCTACAGCGCACTCTACGAGAATGCACTTCCCGAAAACAGGAAGTACCGATACAACTATTTCTATGATAATTGTTCCACCCGTCCACGCGACATGGTGGAGCAATACAGCAACGGAGTGATTCATTACCCCGCCGCTGAGATGCCGCAATCATATCGTGACCTGGTACATGAGTCACTGGTCAGTTATCCCTGGTATCGCTTCGGCATTGACCTGCTGATCGGGTCGGAGGCGGACCGAACCATCAGCGTAAGGGAAAAGATGTTCTTGCCTTCATATCTGATGGACTCCTTTGAGGAGGCAACCATCCTGAAGAACGACTCACTCACGCTACCGCTGGTAAATCACACGAAGATGCTTCTCGCACAGGACCACAGCCGCAACGGTGTCGGAGAACAGAGTGTTTTTACGCCGCTGGTAACAGCATTCACTCTGCTGCTGATATCGCTGATCATCTCTCTGATACAGGTTGCAAAGATGAGCAGGAATCGATTGACCCGGATCTACGATACAATTCTTTTCGGATTAGTAGGGGTGGGGGGAGTGATCATCTTTTTCCTGATGTTCTTCTCTTCACATCCGGCCACCAACCCGAACTGGAACCTTCTCTGGCTCCATCCTGCTGCGCTCATTGCAGCTCTATTCTTTTGGATGAAATCGGCCCGGAGGGGTGTTTATTTATATCATTTTATTAACTTTGTACTCTTAACGCTGTTCTTGCTCTGCTGGTGGTTAATACCACAACAGCTGCCGCTGGCAACCATCCCATTCTCCATGAGTTTGTGGGTCCGTTCGGCAGCGAACATTTTTGTGGTCAGGAAATTGAAAATAAAGAACAAACGGTTTACATCCAGCAGGGAGATGAAAGCAGCGTGGGGACAATAAAGAAATACTGATGGCCGGCAACAACATGATCCGCATACTCTCTTCCCTGGTTGCATTTTTTGCAATTACACCCCTCTCAGCACAAAACAAGGGGGGGGAGGTTCCCAAGCTGGTGGTTGCCATCACGGTAGATCAGCTACGGGGCGACTACCTGGAGATGTTCCGCCACAACTTC
>CAZBFS010000242.1:0-2686 GCA_964491215.1 uncultured Proteiniphilum sp. | reverse complement strand
AACTCCTCACAACATCCAAATTCACCATTACCCTGCTGATGACAGTGTTCTTGCTATCATCCTGCGGTAGTGTTCCCTTTACCGGGAGACGACAGCTGCAATTGGTCTCTAACGACGAAGTGGTCGCACTCAGCCTGCAACAGTACCAGGAGTTCATCAGTACTGCACCGCTGGAGAGCGGCACCGCCGATGCGCAGATGGTCACCCGCATCGGGAGCCGTATCGCCAAAGCGGTTGAGACCTTCTACACCAACAACGGATATAAATCGGAGCTGGAAAACTATGCCTGGGAGTTCAGTCTTGTGAAAGATAACAGCGTAAACGCCTTCGCCATGCCTGGGGGCAAGGTGGTGATCTTTACCGGTCTGCTTCCTGTAACACAGTCAGAAGAAGCGCTTGCAGTAGTGATCGGACATGAGATCGCACATGTGATAGCCCGTCATTCCAACGAACGGTTAAGCCAGCAGATCGCACTCCAATATGGAGGAGCCATTGCCGGAGGCCTGCTGGGCAACTCACAGGCGATGCAGCAACTGGGCGGTACTGTCTTCGGTCTGGGAGCTCAGTACGGAGTGATGATGCCCTATGCGCGCAAGCAGGAGTATGAAGCCGATGAGATCGGTCTGATCGTGATGGCGATGGCGGGTTACAATCCGCATGTAGCGGTGCCTTTCTGGACGAGGATGGCACAGAGCTCACAGGGAGGGGAGGTACCCGAGTTTCTAAGCACCCACCCAACCGACAGCAAACGTATCGCCCGCATCACGGTGATCATGCCACAGGTGCTCACCTACTATAAAGGGGCCGGTGTACAGAATACAACCACCACGCCGATCGAGACCAAGGCTAAGGTACCTGTAAAAGATGAAATGGATAAAGCCAGGACCTCAGAGGAGTGGTCGTTCTGAATTCCTGCCGGATGCCTGATCAACCATCTCCACGATGGCCAGCAATATTCCCGAGATGATGAGCAATAACTCCACGGAAACCAGATCGGTCAAGGGGCGAAGAGAAGCATGGCCAGGAACAAAAAAAAGCGATATCCCTTTCTACCGGAATATCGCTTCTGTTCGAATCAACTCTCTTATCTCCTTAACCGGTTCAGGGATCTCACCAGTGCTTCGTCGGCACCGATCTTACGGATGGCAAGGATGGTAAGGATAAGCGCTATCACCGGCATGATAATTCCCACGCCCACACGTTGGAAATGCAGGTTCTCCACGGGATATACCTGATAGAGGACAAATGCTAAGAAGAGGTAAAAACCCACCATGACTACCATGTTAAAGATCGACAACCTGATCTGTAACATCCTCTTTTTGTAGAGGAAAATTGTCACCAGCGAAATCAGTGAACTGATGGCTCCGATCACGAAAAGACCCCAGGTGGAGTCGGAAAGTGTGCCATTGAGATAGATACCCATTGCTTCAAACAACACCTCATCACCATTATAGGCAAAGGTGACCAGGGGTGTCACTGAAGCAGTCAGCATGGCAGCTGCTGCCAGTAGCAGGAAAAGTGTCTGTATCCGTTGCAGCATAACCTCAGAACAGCTCTTTTTCCTTGGCGGGATTACGATAGAATATCTGCCCTTCCTTCCACTCTTCGATAGCCATCAATGAGGGTTTGGGTAGCTTTTCATAAAAACGGGATATCTCAATCTGTTCGTGATTTTCAAACACCTCTTCCAGATTGTCGCTATATGATGCAAACTCCTGAAGTTTAGTATCCAGATCGCGTTTCATCTCAAGAGAGAACTGATTTGCCCTTTTACTGATGATACGAACCATCTCGTAGACATTGCCAACCGGTTCCGCCAACTTCATCACATCACGACTTTCCGTGTTGGTGCTTGCAGCAATTTTTCTGTAATCCATTGTTGTTTATTATCTTAATTTATTGTTTTCGAATCTCGTTAACCTGTCGGCAGCTGATCAATCTTCTCTTGAGCCTCCCGGTAGTAACGATCTGCTTCTTCCTTGTACTTCGCTTCGGGAAAGGAGTTGGTGTAGTTGAAATATTCATCTACCACCATGCGATAGCGTTCCGGTTGAGTAAGCAGAGTACTGCGCTGAGCATATTCGTATCGGGCCCGAAGAATGGTCATCTGGTAATCATCCAGATATTTGGAGTAGGGATAACTTTTCATTGCTTCTCTGGCTGTTATTACTGCCGACTCATAATTATTGCCCATATAATTTCCGAGATTGAGGTAGAGCTCTGCCGCAAGTAACTCCTTGTAGGCCAGCTTTTCCTGCAACTCGAAGAGATAGTTCTTAGCCTGCTCTGCACGTTCGGTTTGCGGGTATTTCTCAATGTACTTCTGAAACTCCACAATGGCCGTATAGGTCTTCGACTGATCCAGACGGGCTTCAGGTGAATCGAGATACATGCCGTAGGCAGAGTAGAAAAGTGCACCCTCTGCATATTCACCACTGGGATAGGAGTTGTAATAGGTTGTGAACACCTGTGTGGCTGAATAGTAATCGCGGGAGTTGTAATGGCTTTGCGCCAGCAGATAGAGCGATTCTTCGGCCTGTGCAGTACCTTTCATAAAGGTTACAAGCTCTTCCAGAAGCGTGATGGAGCGGTTGTATTTTCCTTCCTCGAAATACTTCTTCGCATAGGTGTATTTCAGATCTCTGTCTGTACTTTTCAGTATCTTGTTGTACTCATTACAGGAACT
>CAZBFS010000241.1:0-2698 GCA_964491215.1 uncultured Proteiniphilum sp. | reverse complement strand
CATGACGTGCATCCTCAATGTCCACGATGATGCTGCCGCGGTCCAGCGCCTCAGCGCCGAAGGAGACCGTCCCGGCCACGATGAAGTTGTATATCGACATGCTCCCGTACATGGTGGAGCCGATCAGGGTCACCTCATCGCCGGGGTCCACCCCCAGCTTGCGGGAGAACTGCTCCGCCAGCAGTGCCTCACCCAGGTGCTGCACCATCCGCCCTCGCACGATCGATTCAGTGATATTCAATCGTCCCGCCTCACGGCTCTCCGGCGACAGGAGATCGACCCCCATACCGGCAGCAGGACCCTGCGACCGTGTCTCACCCTTCTCATCCGGCACATCCACCAGTCCCCCGAACTGAATGCGTGCAGCCCAGTCCAGCTCCGGAAAGCAGTCGGCGAGCTCCTCCTTCAGTGCGGTCACCTCCGTCATCGCCAGATCATTCGGGAGCTGCCCCTCATTCTCGGCATACGCCCTTGTCATCACCTTCAGGTGACCATGCGTGAAGCGTGCGTTCATCTCGATGGTGTCACCCATAAAGCCGGTGATGTATGCATTCATGAAGACGGTGAGCATCACCCCTGTCGCCACCACGATGATGGGCAGGCGGCTGCGGCTCTTATCGCGGAACAGTCCGTTGATCAGGAATCGTATCATTGTATTCTCCCCCTTAATGCTTCTGTTGGGTTCATTTTTGCTATCTTTCTCGATGGCCAGTAGCTCACGATCGTGGTGATCAGCACCACGATCAGTACCGTGGAGATCACCAGGCCGGCGCTGTAGATGGGATAGAGCGTCTGTGCCATGGCCATGCCGAAATCACCGGCATCCATGGGGATGGTCCATCCCACCCTGGCCTGCCACGCCAGAAAGGGGATGCCGTAGAGTGCCCCTGCCAGCGCCGCGAGGATGGAGTGCATGGCGCCCTCCACGGTGAAGAGACCCACCACCTCGCGCCGTGTATACCCCAGCGCGATGTAGGTGCCGATCTCTTTCTGTCTCCTGAAGATGGAGAGCACCTGCGTGTCGAAGATAGCCAGCATCGCCAGCAACAGCAGGATGGTATAGAACACCGATTGTCCCGCGGTCTTGGTCTTGATGATCCTGTCCACCGAGGCGGTCAGCACCTCTTTCGGCTTGTGCACCCACCCCTGCACCGCGGCTCTCTCCGCTTCGGCATCACGGAAGGTGAGGATGGTCGCTTCGCCCTCCATCATGGTCATCTCACGAAGGGTCTCAAGGGGAATATAGAGCTGTGCAGCCTCCACCGACGGCACGTTGCTGGAGAAGATGGCGGTGATCACAACATCGGTCGCGTCGAAAGTGCCTCCGGCATCCCTCCAGCGCATGGTGAGGTAATCACCCTCCGCCAGCTGCAGGCTGCGGGCCATGGCCGCGCCGATGATTGCGGGGACAGCATCGGTCACTGTATCCAGTCGCTGTGTCGGCAACAGGAGGAGATCCTGGTCAGGGTCAATCCCCTTGATCGCTACCGACTGCATCCGACCCTGCGGGTAGATCGTACCCTGTACCATCAGCAGCGGCACCATGTCACCACGCGCAATCTCATCGCTGAACTGCTGCGGTACGACGGCATGGCTCTCAGCCAGTGTGAAGGGATCGTAGGGATCATACTGCTCATGCCAGTACTGACCGCCGCCGATCTCCCAGTTGGTCATATCGCTCTTCGCCTGGTAGTCCCACCCCACCAGTATCCCTTTCAGCCATATGATCACGACAAAGGAGAACGACAAGACGATCACGTTCAGCCAGGTACGCAGCCCGGCACCCACGAGGTTGCGGTATGCCAATTTAAGTGCTGTTTTCATCAGATCCTCATTTTTCTGTTTGGTCAGCCTTCACCCACTCATCCTGTGCTACCTTCCCGTCCAGGAGGAATATTTTTCTCCTGAGATAGCCAATCACCTTCTCATCGTGGGTGGCGAAGAGAAAGGTCGTCTTCAGCTCTTCATTCAGCTTCACCATCGTCTGCAGGATATGGTGCGAGTTGGCTGCATCGAGGTTGGCGGTAGGCTCATCGGCCAGCACCAGTGAAGGCCGCTTCACCATCGCCCTTGCGATGGCCACACGCTGGCACTCCCCTCCCGACAGCTGGGGCGGCTTCGACCGCACCTTATCTGTCAGTCCCACCCACTCCAAGGCATCCATCACCATCTTCCTTCGCTTCTCCGCACCCATCTTCAGCAGCAGCAGCGGGAACTCCACGTTCTCGAAGACGGAGTGCACCGCCAGCAGGTTATAGCTCTGAAAGATAAACCCGAGGCTCTCCTTGCGGAGTTGTGCCGCCTCTCGGGCTGTCAGTTTGCCGACCGATTGATTCAGCACCCATGCCTCTCCCGATGTGGGGGTATCGAGTGAGCCAACGATATTAAGCAGTGTCGTCTTCCCCGAGCCACTGGGGCCTATCAGGCCGGTGAACTCTCCTTTACCCAGCGACAGGTTGATGTCGCTCAAGGCGGTGAACGCGCTCTTGCCCATGGGAAAACTCTTTGTCAGCTCACTGATCTGAATGATTGCATTGTTATCCATTGTCATTTGTTTTAGCGTCTCTTTTTCAGTGATTGTATACCAACATCAGCTGCAGTCCCGCGCCGGCGAACATATTACCGGCACCCTGCTGCGTGGGTATATTGTAATTCTTCGGGTTGATGTACCCCATCAGGTGCAGTGTCAGCCTGTTGA
>CAZBFS010000240.1:0-2708 GCA_964491215.1 uncultured Proteiniphilum sp. | reverse complement strand
TGCCACGCACCCTGGGTGCTTTCCGGGAGAAGGATGTGGTGGTAGGCGTGGGCCGTTTCGGTCCTTATATCCGCCACAACAATAAGTTTGTCTCACTGCCCAAGGGTGTGGATCCGCTGGAGATCGAGCTGGAGGAGGCGACTGTTCTGATTGAGGCCAAGGAGCAGAAAGACCGGGAGAAACTGATCCTCAGCTTTGAGGAGGAGCCCGAGTTGCAGGTGCTCAACGGGCGTTACGGTCCCTACATCACCTTTCAGAAGGGGAATTACAAGATTCCGAAAGGTGTGAAGCCGGAGGAGCTGACCCTGGAGGAGTGTCGCCGCATCATTGAGGAGACGGACAAGGAGGGAAAGGCTACCGGCAGGGGTCGCAGGGGCGCTGCTGCAAAGAAAACTACCACAACATCCGCCGCGAAAAGCAGTACGAAAAAGAGCAGTGCCAAGAAGAGTTCACCCAGGAAGAGTACGGCAAAAAAGAGTACGGCAAAAAAAAGCAGTACGAAAAAGAGCACGACAGCCAAAGCAACTGCTGCCAAAAAAAGCGATACCGCGAAGGGTGAAAAGGTGTAACAGCGTTGTAATTACATTTCGATGATCACTCAGATACGTCATACGAAAGAAGAGGAGATAGCCGAGGTGATGGAGGTCTATGCTGTGGCACGTGCTTTTATGCATCGGAGCGGTAATCCCGGACAGTGGGGTGATCATTATCCTTCCGAAGCGTTTATCCGTGAGGAGATTGCTTCCGGGCACAGCTTCGTCTGCCTGAACGAGCAGGGAGGGATTGCCGGCACCTTCTGTTTCATCTTGGGAGAGGATCGCACCTATCAGCAGATTGAGGAGGGTGCATGGCTCAACGATGAGCCATACGGCACGTTGCACCGAATCGCTTCCCGTGGCATAGAGAAGGGGATAGCAGAAGCCTGTTTCAAATGGAGCTTCAGGCAATGCCCCAACATACGGGTCGACACCCATCGTGACAACCGGGTGATGCAGCAAATCATCGGGTCGCTTGGTTTCAGTTACTGCGGCATCATCTATGTGAGTGACGGCTCCCCGAGGCTGGCTTATCAGAAGAAAATGAGAAGTGATGATGTTACGACACAAAATATGTTTCTGCCATGAAAAGAGTATTGCTGGCATTGTTCCTCAACGGTTATGTGCACCTTTTATGGTGTGCGGAGGAGTTGAATCCGGTGCCACTCGACATCAATATTGACTACAGCCGGGATCCCTTTTACCAGGAGATCTGGTTCTGGGGTGCTGCAGGCATCTTTTTCCTCTCTATGCTGGTGCTCTTGATTCGTGGCGGGAAGGAAAGGAGAAAAGAGTCGCCTGCGCTAAGCGGGATAGAGCAACAGCCCGGCAATACCGGAGAGCAAGATCAGTAAGATGGGATCCACTTTCTTCACGGAAGCTATCAACACCACACCAAAGATATACCAACTCTTGTGATCAGCAAAATTGTTGCCGTTCATCAGCATCAATGCAGCTGAGGCTATCAGTCCGATGATGGCCGGTTTCAGGACCGACAGGGAGGCTTTCATCCAGACATTGTTGTTTAATCGGAAGAAGAAGGTGCATACCAGCGTCATCAGGATGAGTGAAGGTATGCTCACCGCCAGGGTGGCGATGGCTGATCCCACTACGCCGTAACCGGTGGCAAATCCCATTTCGGTGACAGCAGAGTAACCGATGTAGGTGGCCGAGTTGAAGGCGATGGGTCCCGGTGTGGTCTGTGAGATGGCTACGATATCGGTGAAGTCGGCTACCGTGATCCAGCCGTGAAGCTCCACCACCTCCTGCTGAATCAGCGGCAGCATCGCGTAGCCACCGCCGAAGCCGAAGAGTCCTATCTTGAAGAAGGAGAGAAAAAGTGCGATATAGAGATCGATCAGTTCCATTTATTTCTTCATCACTTTTTTCAGATAGAGCAGGTGTGAGATCCCCATCAGGATGGCGACCAGGATAATGTAGATGGGTGAGATCTTCAGCAGCCATACGGCCAGAGCCACCGTTACCGGTATCCAGATATTTTTAATGTTCACCCCTGCCGAACGACCCAGTCCCAGCAACGGAGCTGCGATCAGTGCCACCACGGCGGGACGGATTCCCTTGAAGATGCGTTCCACCAGTGGGTTGTCCCTGAACTGGGCAAAGAGGATGGCAATCAGCAGGATGATGATGAATGAGGGGAGGATGATGCCGGCGGCGGAGAATAGACTCCCCCTGAATCCCAGTCGCTTGTTGCCTACGAAGAGAGCGGTGTTGAGCGCAATGGGGCCCGGGATGGACTGTGCGATGGCCAGCATGTCCATGAACTCGCTGTCGTCGAGCCATTGTTTTTTCCGTACCACCTCGTTACGAATCAGCGGGATCATGGCGTATCCGCCCCCAAAGGTGAAGGCTCCGATCTTGAAGAAGACCAGAAACAACTCTCCATATTGTCTGATGCTTGGCATAGGATAATCCTGAAAAAGTGAAAAGCAGTCTGCACGATAGTGGTATCTGTTGCAGATCTGCTTTCTATAAGAAGCCGCATCGGTGGAATAAGACGAAACTCCGTGTGACAGGATTTGAGTGTCCTGGTATCTTTGTAATCCGCTGTTCATCCGAAGATGAATCCCGAGGGCTGCGGCCCGCCATCAATACCAAAAACGAGTCTCGGTTTATAAAATGTAATTGATGAGTTTCCCAATCGACCAATGC
>CAZBFS010000239.1:0-2719 GCA_964491215.1 uncultured Proteiniphilum sp. | reverse complement strand
GCGGAGTGAGCGACGGAGGGGAGGGGTGGTCCCCTCCCTGAGCGAACTCCTCTCCTGCCGCCGCCTCGCCCGGGAGTTTCGAGGTAGGACGCCCGCAACTCACTGACGGAGCGTACTTAACATAATCCGGATTGTGCTAACCCGCAGCCTGTTGGACGGTTGCAGCGGGGTACATTCCTACGCGACTTGATACCCTTGATGCGGAGAGATGCCGGTCTTGCGAGGAGTTACACAATCCCGATGGGATTATGTTAATGTACGCGGATTCGGGGCACTGACGGTCGCACTGGTAGTGCGGCTCCCGGGCGATTATGGCCCCTGGGGGCGGTGGGGGATAAACCAGCGCAGTGAGCTGGCGGTTGTGTAGCAAGCGACAGCGAGCGGAACAACCGACTGCTGACTGCGACCGCTATTCCTTTAATGCGCGGAGCGCGCCGCGGAACGACCGCGAGTCTCTGACTGGAGCGGCGTAGCCCGGAAGGAAGAGTCTCGCAGTGGAGCTGGCACAAGTGGAGTTCGGAGGGGCGCTTTGTGCCCCGGAGGACGGAACCAAAGCGAGTGAGCGGAACTTTAGTGTAGCGAACTGGCTTTGACCTCTTTTCCTTTGTGCGTCGGCATTGCGGCGTGGGCCAATGGAGCGTGGGGCGTCCGCAAGTCTGTGGCAGACTTGCTCTGACACAGTCTTGCAGCGAAGGGTGGCAATGAAGGTCGCTGGTCTGACGTTGCGTAGCAATCGGCAGACGAGCGAGTACCGCTTTCCTATCTCCCTGATTTGACGGCATTTTCCATCTTTTCCTGACATATTGCCCAGTTTGTTCGGTAAAAATGATTAAATTTGTTGCTTATTAGCAGGAATCCATCTGGAATTGTACATTAATGACACTATTCGGCCATTCATATGATGCGGCGCTGGAGCAGTTTTTATCATCTGCCCCGCGGTATCGTCTTGCCGTGTTGAAGGTTGAACCATCGGCACGGGAGGATATGGCTTTGAATATCGGCCTTGACTTGGCGAAAGCGGTTGAAGGTCTCGACAGGCACAATGAGATGCGGTTCCAGTTTGCGGTGCAGGATGCGGTTTCACGCATCATCAATGAGCACACCTTCGCCGATCCGGTGCTGGGGGATGTGGTGGTCATCGAGAATCCAGGCATCCTCTTTGAGCCGGCACTCCGTATCGATGTATCGGATGTATTGCAGAAAGTATCACGCAATACACTGACGATACTGTTGTGGCCTGGCGCTGTGACTCCGCAGCGGTTATCGTTCCTGAGTCCTTCATCGCAGTACGCTATCAACCAATCAGAAATCAATTACATCATCTTATGAAATATCGCGACATACTCCAATTCGAGCCAATCACCGACGTTATCCAGCTCGACAAACTCGGCAGCGACGACTATCGTGAAGACATCATCAAGTCGTTCGTATATCCGGACTACTTTGTAGAGACGATTATCCCTGAAATCGTCCGGAACCTGAAATTCGGCGAGCGGAATCAGAAGGGCATCCAGATTATCGGTAACTATGGTACCGGTAAGAGTCACTTGATGTCATTGGTGTCCTTGATTGCCGAGAATGGCGCATACCTGGACAAGGTGACCAACGCTAAGGCGAAGGATGTCCTTGCACCGATTGCCGGCAAGTTCAAGGTGCATCGGTTCGAGATGCAGACTGACCGCAAGCTGTGGGAGATTGTTACCTTCCAGATTCAGCGCTATCTGGATGAACTGGGTGTCGCGTACCAGTTTGACCCGGATTCGCTGAAGATGTACAGCGAGCAGTTGGATGAGATGATGGTTGCTTTCGAGGTGAAGTTCCCGGACAAGGGGCTGCTCATTATCATTGACGAGTTGCTGGCATATCTGAAGGGGCACGCTGCCGTTGGACAGTTGAACCAGGATCTGCAGGTGCTCCAGGCTCTCGGCCAGCAGTGTGCAAAGGGGCGCTTCGCTTTCATGTTCGGTGTGCAGGAGATGATTTATCAGTCGAAGGAATTCGCATTCGCTGCCGAGATGATGCTGAAGGTAAAGGACCGCTATACCGACCTTACCATCCGCAAGGAGGACGTTTCCTACGTGGTGCAGCACCGTCTGCTTCGTAAGTCCGAGCAGCAGAAGAAGGCCATCAGGACGCATCTGGAGAAGTTCATCGGCCTGTTTGGTGATATGCACTCGCATCTGCAGGACTACGTGGAACTGTTCCCGGTGCATCCTTCCTACTTCGACAATTTCCAGCGCATTAAGTTGGGCCGTGCTCAGCGTGAGGTTCTGAAGACCTTGACCCGTCAGTTCCAGTTGATAGCAGACAAAGAGATTCCGACCGATAACCCCGGACTCATCACTTACGACCAGTATTGGGAGCAGATGATGGCTGATACGGGCCTTATGGCTGTGCCGGATTTCAAGACTGTATCCGATACGGTACACATCATCTACGATAAGATTGACAGCAATTTCTCCGGCCCGAGGAAGTCACAGATTCCAACGGCGAAGAGAATCGTAAATGCCTGCGCCATCAAGTTGTTGCAGGGCGACCTTAGCAAGGGAAACGGTTCCCGTGCTGAGACCTTCGTGGAAGACCTATGTATCACGGATGAACTTGCTGACAACAAGGAATTCCTGGTGGACAGCGTGGATGCGACCGCGAAACTGGTTATCAAGGCCACATCGGGTCAGTATTTCGATTTCAACGAGGAGAATGGTGAGTATCATCTCCG
>CAZBFS010000238.1:0-2764 GCA_964491215.1 uncultured Proteiniphilum sp. | reverse complement strand
GCATTACCAAATCGACCGACCAGAAGGTGATGTGCTTTGTTGACATGCTCCACAGTGAGGGTCAATATGAGGAGTTTTGTCGCATCGTGCTGGAGGAGAAACACAAGAGATGGGAAGATGTGGAGAGTAACGACCTCGCGGCCAATCTGATTGCCTCCAGTCTTGCCCCCCGCTTGCTACCTGTCTATTTTCCCAATAGCGAAAGCTATGACAATATCAATCTGAGCAGCGCGTTAAACGAGAAAGAGCGCTTGACTCGTCTATATAAGTTGATAAAAGAGAAGACCGGCAAGGACAAACTAATTTTCGTGCTCGACGAGGTGGGTCAGTATGTAGCATCAAACGTTGATCTTATCTTGAATTTGCAGGGTATGATGCAGATTCTCAAAGATGAATTTCGGGGTAAAGTATGGGTAATTGCCACTGCACAACAGACCCTGACGGAGGATAACCGTCAGGCACAGCTCAACTCCAACGAACTGTTTCGGTTAAACGACCGCTTCCCCATCAAGGTAGACATCGAGGCCAATGACATCAAGGAGATTATCACCAAGCGCCTGTTGGGCAAGTCGAAGGAGGGACAGGAATACCTCTCACAACTCTTTGAGAAGAATGAGGGCATCCTCAAAAATAGCACTCATCTTGAGCTCCAACAACGCAGCATCTACAATCAAGTGCTTACCGAGGAATCTTTCGCCAATCTCTATCCTTTCCTGCCGGTACATATTGACATTCTGCTCTCATTGTTGCAGAAGTTAGCGAGTCGAACAGGCGGCGTGGGGCTGCGCTCCGTCATCCGCCTAATTCGCGATATTCTCGTAGACAACCACTTGGCCGATGCCACGATTGGTCAGTTGGCCGGGCCGGATCATTTTTACGATGTGCTTCGTTCCGACATGGATCGCAATTCAGCCAGGGAAATTGTGATGGCAGCTGATAAAGCCATAAAAATATTCAACGGCAATCAGCTTGTCGTGAGAATCTGCAAGACCATTGCCATCATGCAGCTACTCGAAGATTTCAACCTCTCTTTCGACAACATCTGTGCCCTGTTGTATAACCATGTGGGTGCTAAATTTGACAAAACAGCGGTACGCCAAATTCTCGACGAGATATCCCAGTCCGAAGGGCTGACACTTCAGGAGATTGACGGCAAATATCAGTTTATGACCAACGCCATCCTTGGCATTCGTGAAGAACGAAATAAGATTATTCCACGAGATGCTGAAAAGGCAGAAGTGCTGCAGGAACAGTTAAGGGATATGCTCACACCGCCACCCTCGGTAAACGTTTATTCGAGCAAGACGATCACTGCCGGTGTGGAACTCACCGAGCGCAACCGTCCATACACAATATACCAGACCACAAGCTTAAAGATGAACGTACGTTTTATAGACGGTTCGGCTTTCGAAGAGACCCGTCAGTTCCTGCTCACTGAGAGCACACGCAAAGAGAACAATCGTACTCTCTACTGGCTCTGCACACTCAACAAAGAAAAGGAAAGCATTCTGCAGGAGATAGTGAAATGCCAGAATATTCGTAATCGTCATCAGAACGAGACCAACAAGGAAATTCTCGATTATTTGCGTGCCCAGAAAGAACTTGCCGATGAAAAGAAACATCAGTTAGCCAAAATCCTACGCGATGCCCAGGCCAATAGTGAGATTATTTTCCGTGGCTCACCGCAACAGGTTAATTCAGAGACCTACAAAACGGTCGCATTGAAGGGAATTGCCGAGAAAGTGTTTGAAAAATATCCTTTGGCCTCGGCCAATATGAAGAGTGAATGTGTAACCCTATTGGCTTCATACGGTGACGTAACCACAATACCCGACACATTAAATCCTTTCAAGATTATCAAGAAGAGTGATGGGACCATCAACACTTCACATCCCGCCATCACCGAGATAAAGGATTTTATTGCTTATCGCAATGAGCCTACGGGTCAGGAGCTAATGACACATTTTGAGCAGACTCCCTATGGATGGTCGAAAGATACCATCCGCTACCTGGTAGCCCTTATGCTAAAGGCCAGCATCATCCTAATCCGCGTATCGGGCAGGAACATCACGGTGTTTGGAGAGTCGGCAGTGAGCGCTATGGGCACCAACAACAGTTTCAACAAGATTAGTATCTCTTTGAACACTGAGGGTGCACTCTCGGTGCAAGAATTGTTAACGGCGACACAACATCTCACCAGTCTTTTTAACAGTCCTCGTACGGCTCCCGTGAAGGATCAGATAGCCAAAGAGGCGTTAAAAAAAATAAAGAATTATTTGCCCAAATTCAACAAGTTGGTGCAAGATTTTGAGTATTTCCATCTGGCTGGCATCGATACACTGCGCCAAGCCATCAACTATGCCCAACGCATCGTGGAAAGCGAGGGCGGTGAGGCTGCTTACCTCCTGGGCAAAGAGGCTGATTGTAGCAAGTCTTTCCGTTATGTGATGGAGATCATGAAAAGCAACGATCAGTCGAGCTTCATCGACCACCTGAAGCACATCGCTCACATTGCCAATGAAGCCGATAATTTACCAACGATGATTGAGTTGTCTGATTTTAAAAAGCAGGTGAATCAGGTACGCCAACTCTTCAATGAATATGTTGCCGATCGCGACTTGCACCTCATCGCTGCCGACATCACAAGCTTGCACGACCAGTTTGACAGTTATCTCAAACAGGCTTGCATCGAATTCCAAACGCAAGCTAACCAACAACTAAGCACCAGTCGCGAGGATATCACTGCCTCGGCTAATTTTTTAAA
>CAZBFS010000237.1:0-2776 GCA_964491215.1 uncultured Proteiniphilum sp. | reverse complement strand
CGTGATCAATTCATTTTCGATTGTTCTGTTCAGAAACCTTTCACGATTCACAAATATATATCTTAAGAAAGAATAGGGCAAAATATCGTCATTGACAAGAACGATTTGCGAATTGCCATACTCAATTTTACTGTTTTCACGAACTATCCTGCTTATCTTCCATAAATTGAGGACAAATCGCAAGAATAAAATGAATGAGACAACAAAAAAGGTGATAAAAAGAAGATACTTGAACGGAAAATAGCCCCTATCGGCCATCATCTCATTCGATTCCGACGGAAAAGAAAAGGATGGATCCTCTCTGAAGAGAAACTGAAGATTTAGGGGATTATTGAAAGGCAGGGGAATTACAATCAAAGGGACGATTACAGCAAAAAGCAATGAGCACAACAGATAATATCTATTGAAATAAAACAGCTTTGTGTTACGGAGAAACAAATGATAAAATCCGTAAAGGATTGACAGACATATGGCCGATTTCACTATGAAGGCAATCATACCCATCTCATTTTTGTTTTTTCTCAATCTTCTTCTCAACAATTCGTTTAAGCTCTTCCAGTTCAGAAAGAGATAAGTTTGTCTCGTTTGCAAAGAAAGATGCAAACTGAGCTGCGGAGTCATTAAAAAAATGCTTGATCAATAAGTTGACGTTCCTGGCAAAATAATCGTTCTTTTTTACCAATGGGTAATATTCTCTATTGTTCCCATGTTGGTTGTATGCCACAAATCCTTTGTCAATCATACGTTTCAACAGGGTAGAAACCGTGGTAGTCGCAGGTTTCGGTTCAGGAAACTCGTCGAGAATATTTCTCATATACGCTCTTTCAAGCTTCCAGAGATACTTCATTACCTGTTCTTCTGAGTTTGTCAATTGCATTATTCTACACTTTTAGAGTTTGCTCTACAAATGTAGACACTATTTTTTAATTTGCAAATTATTTAAATTTTTTTTGGAATAAATATGAATTATTTGATTCAGTTTCCAATTTGGGAGGTACTGAATGTTAACCAAATTGATTTTTAACTGTTTATAGATGTAAAATCTCTCTTTTATTGGTTATGTTTGTAACAATAAATCAACGAAACTGAACAATGAGAAGTAGAAGAGCGATGCTTTGGATGCTGGTTCTCATCTGCAGCCTTCCTGCGACAAGCAGGGCACAAGAGGAGAAGAAACAACCTGAAAAAACGGATAACCGCATGACCCAATCCCCCCCATACAATCTTGAAAGAGCTGAGGAGCTCGCCCGTGAGCTGAGAAACAAGGGGATCAGTGACAAAGCGGTGCTGGCCGCCATTAGCAAAATTCCGCGGGAAGCGTTTGTGGATGAGGCACTGGCGGAGATGGCCTATCTCGATCGGCCGTTGCCCATCGAGTCGGGACAGACCATCTCACAACCCTACACCGTTGCACGACAGACCGAGCTACTTCAACTGGAGCCGGGCGACAAGGTGCTGGAAATCGGCACCGGTAGCGGTTACCAGGCGGCGGTGCTCTGTGAGATGGGAGTGGAGGTCTATAGCATTGAAAGATACCTGGAGTTGTATGAGACAGCAAAGGAGACACTCAGCAGGCTGGGTTACTTCCCTAAATTGTATCACGGCGATGGCTACGAGGGAGTGCCGGAGGAGGCTCCATTCGACAAGATCCTGATCACTGCGGCACCGGAGGCGATTCCGCCGAAGCTGAAGGAGCAGCTCCGCGTTGGGGGGCGTATGGTGCTACCCTTGGGTGGAAGGGATCGTCAGCAGATGACAGTGGTAAAACGTGTGAGTGAGACCCGTTACCGCACCTCTACACATGGGGATTATATCTTTGTCCCCATGAAAAAAGGGACTGAATAACAGTCCCCTTATTTATTGATCTCTTTACCTGAACAGGTATTTCCGTTTTATTCGGTGCCCTTGCTATAGTTGGGTGCCTCACGGGTGATCATCACACCGTGGGGATGGCTCTCCGTATATCCGGCAGAGGTGATGCGGGTGAACTTGGCCTGGTTCAGCTGTTCAATGTTCTCCGCACCGCAGTAGCCCATCCCGGCGCGTAATCCGCCCACCATCTGGTAGACCACTTCCTGGAGAGTGCCCTTGAACGGTACGCGTGCTTCAATTCCTTCCGGCACCAGCTTCTTGATGTCATCCTCCACATCCTGGAAATAGCGGTCCTTCGATCCTTGCTGCATCGCCGAGAGTGATCCCATGCCACGGTACGATTTGAACTTGCGGCCGTTGAAGATGATGGTTTCACCCGGCGACTCCTCACTCCCGGCCAACAGCGATCCCATCATCACCGACGATGCACCGGCAGCCAGCGCCTTAACGATGTCGCCCGAGTAGCGGAGACCCCCGTCAGCGATCAGCGGCACACCACTGCCTTCCAATGCCTTCGCCACTTCGTAGATGGCGGTGATCTGCGGCACTCCCACCCCTGCAATCACACGGGTGGTACAGATCGAACCGGGCCCGATACCCACCTTCACCGCATCCGCTCCAGCATCCACCAGGAAGCGGGCAGCCTCTGCCGTGGCGATATTGCCCACCACCACGTCGATCTGCGGGAAGGTCTTCTTAATCAGCTTCAGCATCTCGGCCACCCCTTTAGAGTGACCATGTGCTGTGTCAATCACAATAGCATCCGCGCCAGCCTCTACCAGTGCAGTCGCTCTCTCGAGTGAGTCGGCGGTAACCCCGATACCCGCCGCCACACGCAGACGCCCCTGCTCATCCTTGCAGGCGAACGGCTTGTCCTTCGCCTTGGTGATATCCTTGTAGGTGA
>CAZBFS010000236.1:0-2777 GCA_964491215.1 uncultured Proteiniphilum sp. | reverse complement strand
ACCATATTAAAATGAATATTTAAAGAAATTTTCGAGTTATTTTGCTCTTTAAATGTAACTGCAAGGAGTTTGCATATTTCTCTGCATGGATCATTTCTCCTTGTATCTCAGGTGCTTTTACCCCATCACCGAGCAGCATCTCTGACCGCTCTACGTAGGCTTCATCCCACAATCCGGCATCGATGAAACTGCTCAACATACGGGCTCCGCCCTCCACCATCAAAGAGTGGATCTCCTCCTTGTAGAGATGACTAAGAATCTGGCTGTTGATCTCCCTGTTGAAGTCGATGATGATCTGTTTCACCTGTGCCGAAGGATGGAACGGTTCACGCGAAACAGCGCTGAAGAGGATGGTGGGCGCCGCTCCGTTGAAGAGGGCCGCATCGGAAGAAACTCTGTTCTCACGGTCAATCACTACCCGGGTGGGGTGTGATCCGTACCATTTCCTTGCGGTGAGCTGCGGATTGTCCAGCAGGGCGGTGTTGGTTCCCACAAGGATGCCTGCCACCTCTGTGCGGAACTTGTGAACGATCGTTTGTGTGACAGGGTTGGAGATGATGGCGGGTGCTTTCTCCTCGAGCGATGAGCGCAGGTGATCCATGAATCCGTCGCGGCTCTCAGCCCATTTGAGGATCACGTATGGCCTTTTTTGGAGCTGGTTTACAAAAAAAGATCTGTTCAGCATTCGTGCCTCCTGCTCAAGCATGCCCACGGTTACCTGAACACCACCCGCCCTCATCATGGCAATGCCTTTGCCGGAGACCATGGGGTTGGGATCAGTCACTGCCACTACTACTCTGGGAATGCGGCGTGAGACGATCAGCGCAGCACAGGGTGGTGTCTTCCCGTGATGTGCACACGGCTCCAGTGAGACATAGAGGGTGGCATCACTGAGAAGGGAGGGATCCTTGACCGAGGCAATGGCATTCACCTCCGCATGTGGTTCACCATATCTACGGTGATACCCTTCACCAATGATCCTGTCGCGGTGCACGATGACCGCACCCACCATGGGGTTGGAACCGGTGGAGCCCTTACCTTTACGGGCCAGCTGAAGAGATCGCTCCATGTAGATTGGTTGTATGCTCATTTTGCTTATCTTTGTTCTGGTGATGACCGGCCGTTTCGTGACGGGGGGTTGTTGCTTCAAAATATTGACCCGTTATGCATCAGATCATTCGGCATATCCGGCAAGAGCTGGGTGAACACTATTCCCTTTCTGAGACAAACGCCCTGGCGCGTATCATCCTGGAAGAGGTGAGCGGTTTCACTTTTGCCGACATTGCCTCCGGCAAATTTAGCAATTTATCCGATTGGCAGGAGCGAAAACTGCAACAGATTCTATCCCGCCTGAAAAAGGGAGAACCTTTTCAATATGTACTGGGGAAAACAATCTTTTACGGCATTGGGTTGCGTGTGGGACCGGAGGTGTTGATACCACGCCCCGAAACGGAAGAGCTGGTGGAGTGGATCATCGCCGATTGCGGGGGGAGTCCGGCTGCCATCCTCGACATCGGGACAGGCAGCGGCTGCATCGCCATAGCCCTGGCAGTAAATATGACACAGGCAGCGGTGCATGCCTGGGATATCTCTGTCGCGGCATTGCAACTGGCGCAGGAGAATGCCCGCCTCAACCGAGCTGAGGTGTTGTTCAGACAACATGACATCCTGGAGCCCTTTCCGGTTGAAGCCCAATATGACCTTATCGTGAGCAATCCGCCCTACATCCCCCAATCGGAGAAAACATCGATGGATCGCATCGTGACCGCTTACGAACCGGGTGAAGCGCTTTTTGTACCTGACAGTAACCCGTTACTCTTCTACGAGCGGATTGCCTCATTGGCCGGGGAGCTGCTCACGGAGAGGGGTAGGCTCTTCTTTGAGATTCACCGCAGCAGAGGAGAAGAGGTCTGTGTGATGCTTCACGAAAAAGGATTTCGGGATGTAGAGCTGAGAAAGGATCTCTCAGGCAATGAGCGCATGGTAAGAGCAGTTAAGCCATAGGAGAATGGAGAAGCAAAGGCAGGCAATTACATCGGAAAAGGCATATGCCCGTATGACGCGCATCTGTGCCAGAAAAGAGTATGCACCTTACGACATCCGGCAGAAGCTGCAGCGGTTGAACCTCGCTGATGATGTTGTAGAGGCGCTGCTGGCACGGCTCACCAAAGAGCGGTATATCGATGAGAGACGTTATGCAGAGAGTTATATTCGCGACAAGCTGCAATTCAACAAATGGGGTAAACGGAAGATTGAGATGCATCTTGCCCGAAAGAGAATTCCATCAACAGTGATCAGCGATGCCTTTGCGCAATTCCCCGAAAGCATGTTATCCGAATCGCTGCTGTCAGTGCTGGAAAAAAAACGCAAGAGCGTGACCGGACGCACTGACTATGAGCGGAACGGCAAGTTGATCCGCTATGCACTTGGTAGAGGCTTCCCCATGAATGAGATCATCCGTTGCCTGAAAATGATGGATATTGATTCTTACCCTGATGAGTCGCAATGACCTCATAAGCGAATTCTCCTCTCTCTTTTTCCCAAAGGTGTGTGCTGTATGCGGTGAAGAGCTGCTCACCTCTGAGCAGGCTATCTGCCTGCGTTGCTTATATAAACTTCCCCGAACAGATAACTATCGCGTGAAGGATCATGCCGCCGAGAAGCTGATGGCCGGCCGAATTCCGTTTGAGCGTATCGCCACCTTCTGTGTCTACACAAAGGGTGGTGTGCTGCCACCGCTGATCCACCAGCTGAAGTATCATCAGCGGCAGGAGATC
>CAZBFS010000235.1:0-2785 GCA_964491215.1 uncultured Proteiniphilum sp. | reverse complement strand
GCTGATCGGGCAGATCGTGAACACAAATTCGGCCTGGATGGCCGCAGAGCTGACAGCAATGGGGTTCGAGGTACATGCTATGACCACCGTGAGCGATGCCCCTGACGATCTGTTGGCTGCACTAGACACTGCTTTCACCCGTGCCGATATACTGCTGCTCACCGGCGGTATGGGCCCCACCCGCGACGATCGAACAAAGGAGACGCTCTGCCACTATTTCGACTGTCCCCTCATCCTCAGTGAGGAGGTGCTACAACATATCGGGCAACTCGTTCAAAGCCGAAAGGCTACCCTGAACAGTCTGACGCGTGACCAGGCACTGGTACCGTCGAAGGCGACGGTGATCCCCAACCGTGTGGGCACCGCCCCGCTGCTTTGGTTCCGCAAGGGAGAACAGCTACTGGTGTCGATGCCGGGGGTGCCGTCGGAGATGCAGACAGCCATGCGTGAGGAGATCATGCCACGGCTGGCAGCCACTTTCCGGCAGAAAGCCTACCTGCGACGCGACTTTCTGGTGGGCGGTTTCAGCGAGTCGGCACTGGCCACTCATCTCTCTTCTTTTGAAGATCAGCTCCCCGCTTCTTTTTCACTTGCCTACCTGCCTACCTACGGCATCATCCGACTCCGTCTGTCGGCATGGGGTGAGGAGCATACAGCGGCGATGGAGCAACAGGGAAAGCGTTTGCGGGAGCTGCTGGGCAGCCGTTGCCTGTCGGAAAGCAACAGGATGGTTGAACAGCTCCTGGGTGAGAAGCTGCAAGAGAAGGGAGCCACCCTCTCTACCGCGGAGAGCTGTACCGGTGGTTACGTTGCCCATCTGATCACCTCTGTTCCCGGGGCATCGGGCTATTTCATGGGGAGCGTAGTCGCCTATGATAATCGCATCAAGGAGAAGCTGCTGCAGGTGAAGAAGGAGACATTGGAAGAACAGGGAGCGGTAAGCCGTAAGGTGGCGGAACAGATGGTACGGGGTGTGGCAGCGGTGACAGGGAGCACCTGCGCCATAGCCGTCACCGGCATCATGGGTCCGGATGGCGGTACAGAGGAGAAGCCGGTAGGAACCGTTTGGGTCGCCACCCTCTGTGGAGAAAGGGTGATGGCTCACCAATACAGGGTCGGTAACAGTCGTGCACAGAACATTGAGCGGACGGCCCGTCTGGCTATCCTGCAACTGGTGATGATGTTACGGTGAGG
This sequence comes from uncultured Proteiniphilum sp., assembly GCA_964491215.1. Lineage (GTDB taxonomy): Bacteria > Bacteroidota > Bacteroidia > Bacteroidales > Dysgonomonadaceae > Proteiniphilum. Next base: position 1,591 of record CAZBFS010000235.1, on the reverse strand, counting down.
AACGGGTCAGCTGATCATCTCGAAACCGCAATAAGGTACCAACACCTCCGGAATGCGGATCCCATCAGCTGTCTGGTTGTTCTCCAGCAGAGCGGCCATGATGCGGGGGAGCGCCAACGCACTTCCGTTAAGGGTGTGACAGAGCTGTGTCTTACGCTCTGCATCACGATAACGGCATTTAAGACGATTGGCCTGGTAGCTTTCGAAGTTGGATACGGAGCTCACCTCTAGCCAGCGCTGTTGCGCTGCCGAGTAGACCTCAAAGTCGAAGGTGAGTGCCGAGGTGAAGCTCATGTCGCCGCCGCAGAGACGCAGAATGCGCCAGGGCAGCTGCAGTCTCTCCACCAGCGTTTGTACGTATGCCACCATCTCATCGAGTCTGTTGTAGGAGTTTTCCGGCTTGTCGATGCAGACGATCTCCACCTTGTCGAACTGGTGGAGTCGGTTCAACCCCCGTACATCCTTGCCGTATGATCCCGCCTCACGACGGAAGCAGGCGGAATAGGCTGTGTTTCTGACCGGCAGATCCCTCGCCTCGAGAATCACATCACGGTAGATATTGGTCACCGGCACCTCGGCGGTGGGGATCAGGTAAAGATCATCGATCCCCACGTGATACATCTGTCCCTCCTTGTCGGGCAGCTGTCCCGTGCCGAAACCGGAATCGCTGTTCACCAGATAGGGGGGTTGCACCTCCAGGTAACCCGCATCACGGGCACTGTCGAGGAAGAAGTTGATCAGTGAGCGCTGCAGCCGTGCTCCCCTGTCCCTGTATACCGGGAAGCCGGCACCTGTGATCTTCACACCCAGCTCAAAATCGATCAAGTCATATTTTTTTGCCAGCTCCCAGTGAGGTAAAGCCCCCTCGGGTAGCTGCGGATGCTCACCACCACTCCGTTCCACCAGGTTGTCATCAGCTCCTTTTCCTACGGGTACCGAGGTGTGTGGCACATTAGGGATGGTAACCAACAGTCTTTCAATTCTATCCTGCGCGGAATGTAAGGTTTCCTCTAGCTCTTTGGCAGATTCTTTCAACCTGTTCACCTCTGCACGTGCTTCGTTGGCCTCCTCTCTCTTCCCCCCCTTCATCAATGCTCCGATGGAGCGTGAGAGCGTGTTAACCTCGTTGAGCAACGCATCGAGCGAGGTCTGTGTGCTGCGTCGCAGATCATCCTGCGCGATGATTTCATCAATCACAGCGTAGCCGTTGAAATGTTTACGTGTGAGGCGTTCAAGCACCTCGTCCCTGTTTTCCCGGATTACCTTGAGTGTGAGCATAACAAATTGTTCAACTGTTTTTCAGGGTGCAAAGATACAAAAAATAGGTGCATGCAAACAGCCGAACGGGAATTTATCTACCGAACGATGCAGAGCGGTCAGAACAGCTGAAAATGGAGTGTCTCACGCAATTCTTTCTCTTTTTGTTTCTTCTGCCTGTAATAGCGTGAGATATAATAGGCAAAACCGGCGAAAGCGCCCAGCATCATAATGTCTTTGATTGTATTGGTTTTCATCTGTCTGGTTTATTATTTTACTGTTGAGTCCGCTCTGAAAACCTCATTTTTTCAAAATGCTGAAAAATTCAGGTTCA
>CAZBFS010000234.1:0-2787 GCA_964491215.1 uncultured Proteiniphilum sp. | reverse complement strand
CCATGGCGGTGATCGACGGGATGTTTGTGGGACTCCCCATCGATGAGGACAACGAATATGACATGACGGAAGAGCGGTTGACCGCCTGGGTGGAAAAATTGAAAACCGAGTTTGTGTAATCCGGGATAGTATTCACACTATTTCCAAAAAAAGCATACTCTCTTCACTGAGAGCATGCTTTTTTATCAAACAAAAGGAATGGTTTTGTTAAAGCTCCTTGATCTTGATGTTCTGAAACCAGACCTCATCACCATGGTCCTGTAACAGGATCAATCCCTCCCCGGCATTGCCGAAGTTGGGCCAATCCTTGTATTTGCTGGTCTGCACCAGCTGGTTCCACTCCTCGTTGTTCCGTTCATACTCCACAATCTTCACCCCATTGAGCCAGTGTTCCACCTGGTTTCCTTCAACCACCACCATAGCGGTGTTAAAGAATCCGTTACGGAAAGGTTTATCGGCTGGTGCTGGAATAAGATCATAGAGTGACCCCAGCGTGCGGTTGCCATCCTTTCCCATCTTTGCATCGGGATGACGTCTGTCATCCAATATCTGGAATTCACAACCGATGGCTGATCCTTCACCCTTGTTGAGATTGGTGTCGACAAAATATTTGATGCCGCTGTTGGCTCCATCGGTGATCCGGAAATCGACCTTCAACATAAAATTCTTGTATGGTTTTGTGGTCACGATATCACCACCGTTGGCGGACTCTCCACCATCGCTCTTGTGTACTTTGAGGATGCCATCCTCCATCGACCAGCCCTTTTCCGGGAAGCCATCGAGCTTGGCTCCGCGCCATCCTTTACTGCTCTCCCCGTCCCAGAGTAGCTTCCAGCCATCGGCTGCCTCTCTCTCGGAGATGGTGTTGGCGATCTGGTTGATCTGCTTCACATCACTGTTCTCCGGCATCCTGTACTGTTCAAGCTCTTCAGTAAGGATACGGATGTTACGCCATGCCACCGTTTTGCCTTCCTGTTCGGCATTACCGATAGAGTGCACCTGCAGGGCTATGAAGCCGGAAGCGGTGGTGTTGTCCAACAGGTCGGCACAGGGTACATCGTTCACCCATGTTCGGATGCTGTTTCCGATCGCCTCAACACGAGCCTTGTTCCACTCTCCATTCCTGAAGGCCTTCTGACCCACGGGATTGTAGTTCAACGGGTAGAGCCATCCGCGGCGTGCTTCGTCGTAAACACCGCCGGTCCATGCCCGTTCCGAGGGATCGATCTCGAACTGATATCCATGTACCCGTCCCTCATGAAATTCGGGCAGGCTCATGCTTCGAAACTGCACACCGGAGTTGAGGCCATCATCAACCCTGAATTCAAACTCCAGGATAAAATCGTCATACATCTCAGTGGTTGCCAGGAAGGTATTGGGGGTATTCAGCTGTGAAATGCCCACAATGGCACCATCCTCCACTTTGTATTCAGCTGTACCATTCAGTTTCTCCCATCCATCCAGATTCTCGCCGTTAAACAGATCCTGCCATTTAGGCCCTTGTGCACAAGAGGTGAGCAGTGCAATCAACGTCACCATCAGTAAACTTCTCTTTTTCATTGTTGTTTCTCATTTAGATTAAAAATACTTTTACTTTCCAATTCCAAAGTCCAATATCTCAGATCCTCAATCAAAATAGCAGATTCCTAAAAAGGTCTCCGTTCTCTCGATCCTATTAGATCCGGTAAAAATCTTCCCATCCTTTCCTGGGGGGTTCACCCACAAGGTAGGCATCAGCAAACGCATCGTTGGTCACCCGCTTGGTCTCCCTGTCGAAGAGGATTTTGCGGTTGAGACGCTGTGCTGCAACACCCAGGCTGAACACCTGGCTGAGCGGCGCAGAGAGCTCGAAAGGTGAGCGTGTCTTCTCTTTTCCCTGACAAGCCAGCAGGAAGTTTGCAAAGTGGTTAGAGGGACTCTGCGGCACCTCCGGCAGATATTTTTCCATCTCCAGCGCTTTTTCATCGGGTATGATACTCAGGGTGCTGCCATGCGAGCCACCTTTAAATGTCAGTTCCTTGCTATAGATCTCCTTTCCGGGATTGAGCTTCGTTGGTTGAATCTTCCCGCCCGCCACGGAGGGTATGTTGGGATCGATTTCGGAGAGACCGTACCCGTCGGGTACAGCGGGGATGTTGTCCAACCCGTCATGCCAGGTGATCACCACCGGTGGCATATCTCCACGGGCGGGGAACTTGAACTCGATGGTGCTCGACATCGGGAAGAAATAGTCGTTATGGCCGCTCAGGCGCAACGGATTCACCTCTTCCGGCAGTCCCAGATCAAGAAACTCATGTGCCGTGTCGATGATATGTGCTCCCCAGTCGCCCAGGGCACCCATCCCAAAGTCGTACCAACAGCGCCACTGTCCGTAGTGGAAGTCCTTGTTATAGTCATGGTGATCACGTGCCATCAACCAGAGGTCCCAGTCCATTGTTTCAGGTATCGGTTCAGCAGCAGGAAACTGTTTGATATTGGGATCCCAGCCATGCCAGCGTCGTGGGTTGTTCATGTGTGCAGTGATAGCCGTAACATCTTTGATAATTCCGGTCTCTTTCCACGTCTTAAACTGAAAGTAGTTGGCTTCGGAGTGTCCCTGGTTACCCATCTGTGTGACAACTTTGGGGTATTTCTTCGCCGCCATGAGCAGCAACTCCGACTCATGAAAGGTACGGGTTAGCGGCTTCTCCACGTAGACATGCTTCCCTTCAGCCATCGACATCATCACTGCCGGGAAGTGGGCGAAGTCGGGAGTGGCGATGGCCACCGCATCTATCTCGTTGCCCA
>CAZBFS010000233.1:0-2838 GCA_964491215.1 uncultured Proteiniphilum sp. | reverse complement strand
TGCTCACCGCCTTTGGCGTTTTCTGGGGGATGCTGATGCTGGTGCTGATGGTAGGTGCAGGAAATGCACTGGAGACGGGAATGACATCGCAAATAGAGGGATTCGCCACCAACTCCTGCTTTTTCGAATCAAACCGGACAACATTGCCCTACAAAGGATTCCGCAAGGGAAGAAGATGGAACATTACCAACAGCGACCTGCCGGTGATCCGCGAGAAGGTGACTGAGATGCAATATATCTCACCTGTGCTGTTTGCCAGGGGAGATGGCAATAACGTGGTAAGGGGGGAGAAGAACGGATCCTATCTTGTAAAAGGCTGTTATCCCGAATATGACCTGATAGAGAAGAGCAAATTGCTCTATGGCCGTTATGTCAACGACATTGACATCCTGGAAAAACGAAAGGTCTGTGTCATTGGTGAACGCATCTATGAAGTACTGTTCCAGAAAGGGGATGATCCTACAGGAAAGCAGATTCGTGTTAATGGAATCTACTTCCAGGTGATCGGTGTTGCACGAAGCACCTCCGGTGTCAGCATCGGCGGACAGACAGCCGAAACGGTGGTACTCCCCTTCTCCACCATGCAGCAGGCTTTCAACATGGGTAATATCATACATTTTCTGGCAGCAACAGCCAAGGATGGTGTCCCGGTGAAGGTGATACAGGATAAGATCCTGGAGATTCTGAAGCAACAGCACCAGATTGCACCCGATGATAAGGAGGCTGTCTGGACAATGAATATTGAGGAACAATTCAAGATGTTCAACTACCTGGGAATCGGCATCGCTTCGCTCATATGGCTGGTGGGACTGGGGACGCTCATTGCAGGCGCTATCGGTGTGAGCAACATCATGCTGGTAACAGTACGTGAACGGACCAAGGAGATTGGTATCAGACGTGCCATGGGAGCTACACCAAACGATATCATCGGGCAGATACTCAGCGAAAGCGTGGTGCTCACGGTGCTGGCCGGACTCACAGGTATTGTGGTGGGTGTCGGCCTGTTACGGGCCACCGGCATCGTATTGAGTCAGGGCGACCAGTTCTTTAAAGATCCGCAGATCTCTTTCACCATGGCCGTCGGTTCGCTCATCATCCTGATCGTGATCGGTACATTCGCCGGGTATATCCCTGCTCAGCGGGCAATGCTCATCAAACCGGTAGAGGCGATCAGCGAAGAATAATCAAGCAATAAGCCTTAATTATTAAGCTTTTAGCTTACAGCTTATAACTTATAACTAAAATATACAACCAACTAAACAATAATTACATGAAACGAATTTTGAGAATTGCAGGCTTTGCACTATTGGCTTTTCTGGTAATATCTACCTTCGTGTTTCTCTGGCAAAAATCACGGCCCAAGGTTGTTACATACCAAATTGAAACAACGACAACAGGCTCCATCGAAAAAAGAACCGTAGCTACCGGCAAGGTGGAACCACGTAACGAGATCCTCATCAAACCACAAATGTCGGGGATTATCTCTGAAGTGTACAAGGAGGCAGGAGAAGCGGTGCAGGCAGGTGATATCATCGCCAAGATACAGGTGGTACCCGATATGGTGAACCTGAGCAGTGCCGAGTCGCGTGTGGAAAGGGCACAACTGGCCGCCAACCAGAGCAGGATCAACTACGAGCGTGACAGGAAACTTTTCGAGAACGAGGTGATCTCGCGTGAGGAGTTCGAAAAGGTGGAACTGCAATACAAGAACGACCAGGAGGAGCTACGGGCAGCTAACGACAACCTGAGCCTGGTCCGCACGGGTATCACCCAGAGCTCGGCCAGGACAAGCAATACGCTGGTACGCTCCACAGTGAGCGGTACCATCCTCGATGTGCCGGTGAAGGTGGGTAACTCGGTAATCCAGTCCAACAACTTCAACGATGGCACCACAGTAGCCTCGGTGGCCAACCTGAGTGACATGCTCTTCGTCGGAAAAATCGACGAGACGGAAGTGGGCAAACTATCCGTCGGCATGCCCATGGAGATCACCATCGGTGCCATTCAGGACCGCAAGATCCCCGCCACACTGGAGTACGTATCTCCCAAGGGTGTGGAGGAATCGGGAGCCATTCTCTTCGAGATGAAAGCAGCCATGAAGCTTCCCGACGATGTCTTTATCCGTGCCGGCTACAGTGCCAACGCTGACATTATCCTCGACAAACGTACCGATGTGCTGACCATTCCTGAAAGCACAGTGGAATTCAGTGGCGACTCTGCATTTGTCTATCTCGTGAGAAACGAGAAACCACAGGAGTTTGATCGCCACTCTGTGAAAATCGGTCTCTCGGATGGCATCAACATAGAAGTGATGGAAGGATTGAAAGAGAACGACAAGGTACGCGGCAGTGAAATTATCGAACAAAAGTAAATCAGAGAATATGATGATCAGACAAACAATAACCATACTCCTGTTGCTCATCGGATCCATCGCTCCTCTCACCGCACAGAAGCGTTACACGTTGATGGAATGCATTGAGACAGCACTCGAAAACAACCGCAACATCAAACAGCAACAACTGAGCCGCCAGCAGCGCGAGATTGCCTATGGCCAGGCACGTGCCGACCTGCTGCCCAGCCTCAATGCTTCTGCGGGACAAAACTTCGTCTTCGGTCGTTCCATCGGCCTCGACAACGTCTATCAAAACACCAATTCATCACAGACCAGCTTCGGCATCGGAGCTGATATCACCCTTTTCGACGGGCTGCGTATGAAGCACAACATCGACGCCCGCAAAGCCGATATGCATGCTTCAGAAGCCGACCTTGAAAAGATGCAGGATGACATCGTGATGAGCGTCTCCACCGCCTTCCTGCAGGCACTCCTCAACAAGGAGC
>CAZBFS010000232.1:0-2846 GCA_964491215.1 uncultured Proteiniphilum sp. | reverse complement strand
CCAGATGCTCCATGGCGATGATGTTGCGCTTTTTACGGCTCACCTTTTTATAATATAGTGGCAACGCTACATTCTCCAGTGCATTTTTAAAGTTGATCAGATTGAAGGACTGGAAGACGAAGCCGATCATCTCGTTGCGATACTGTGCTGCCTGCCGTTCGCTCAGATTTCTGATCAGCGATCCGTTAAGGTGGTAATCGCCTGCATCGTAAGTGTCCAGAATACCCAGGATGTTGAGCAGTGTTGATTTACCCGATCCTGATGCACCCATGATGGAGACATATTCTCCAGCTTCTATACTAAGGTCGATACCTTTCAATACATGCAGGGAAAGTGCTTCGGTGTGATAAGATTTGTGTAATTGACGGATATGAATCATCTGTTTGTTTGTTTATGATTCCTGTTGGACAATTTCTGAGAAAAATTGTTACAGAATTTACGCATTTTTTTCTGAGAATAAAGATCGGTGCAAATATATGCCAAAACCTTGTACTATGCAATACATAATACTATGATATATTGTATATTTAAGTATATTTAACCATATAGGGTTGTATTATAGTTGAATTAAATGGTGGCAAGAAAATGATATAACGCACAAAATCAAATTATTATAAAATATTAACTGTAGAGATGAATTATATAACGTTCTGACAATTTAAAATGGGAATGATAAATCAAAAATTTTCACATTCCGAACCTTGATGTATCCACCTCTTTTCTCTCTTTTTCCTTATAACCGCCGAAACGATAGACAAAGGAGAGTGAGAAGGGACAGAGCTGTCTTCAATAGATTCTCGCGCTTGATCATGTTTGTTTTTCTTAGTGATAGAATAGCGAATTGAGATGATTACCATAAGAGAACCCGTGTCGGAATCTAACCAACCTAACGGGGTATAAGGGCAAAGGTATAACCTTCGTTATGCAGCCACTCGATGGCACGCGGCAGGGCGTATTTCATCCTTTTCTCAGCTTTCAGAGAGTCGTGAAAGACGATAATAGAGCCGTCGCGCGTGTATCGCTTCACGTTGTCGAGTACCCTTTCCGGTGTCATGAACCGGCTGTAATCACGGGTGACCACATCCCACATCACCACCCTGTAACCGGTCTGCTGTAGTACCTTGTTCTGCGCAACACGCATATGCCCGTGTGGTGGACGGAACAGTCGGGAGTCAATCAGCTCGGCTGCCCTGGCTGTGTTTTCAAGCAGAAAAGCTGTTTTGTGTTTCCATCCCTGTACATGGTTGAAGGTGTGGTTGCCGGTCTTGTGGCCCCTTTCATGCAGTTCACTATATAGCTCCGGATACTTGCGCACGTTGTCTCCCACGCAGAAGAAGGTAGCTTTTACATCATACTTGTCGAGCAGGTCGAGCACCCAGGGTGTGACCTCTGGTATGGGACCGTCGTCGAAGGTGAGGTAGATCGTTTTCCGGTGCTCATCATTGATGCGCCAGAGTGAACCGGGATAGAGGGATCTGTAGAGCAAAGGGGGTTGTTCAATCAACATGGTCGCTTGTCAGATTACGCGTGAAAAGGAGCACCCGGGCCTTGCCATTGACAGCTTTGGTGCTCCTGTCTGATTTATTATTCTGTTTTACTGCTGTACTGTTCCATGAGTCGGGGACTGTATTGTTGCATCATGTTGAGCGTTTTCCGCATTGTCTCTTCCTCAGCGGAGCGTGCGATTGTATCTGAGGCAGGCAGGGAGTAGAAGCCACGAATGGAGCTGTCGGTGATCTCCCGGAGTATCACATCACCCACGTAAGTGATGCCCTGGGTGTAGAAGAACTCTGCCCGTTGCAGCAGATCATTAACCGTTGCATTGTACCTATCCCTGTCATATTGCTGATAGATGCCGGCAATAAGCAAGGAGGGATTGATGTTGTTGTAGATGATGTCGGAGAGCGTATTGGAGATCTGTAACGGTTTCAGACGTGCAAACCAGTCGAGGTTGCCGTTGATGCGATCATCTATCTCACTGATGATGGCTTCTGCCTTCTCCTTCTCTCCCAGGCGGTAGTAGGCCCGCGCGAAGAGCAAGCCGTCGGTGCCATAGGGCACGGCTGAGGAGGGCATCACCCGGTTGGCCTTGTCGAGGGCAGCCAACGCTTTCTCATTCTCTCCCTCTTCCAGCAGGGCATTTACCAGTTGCGTGAAGTAGAGGCGGAAGGTGGAGATCATTCGCCGGTTGGTTTCATCGAGGTAGATGTCGGGATCCTCTTCCAGTCCGCCGAAGCGGAACTTGTTCATCATGTTGTCGTAAGCCGCCTCCGTGTTGACCCCTCCGCTGAGCGGAGTGCCCGGTACCACCTGGTAGGAGAGACCGTTCAGTGAGAAGTTGCTATCCTTAAGATTCATGAAGAGGCTGGGGGTAATGGTGGTAGCGAAGTGTATGGAACGCTGCCAGTGGTTGTCGTTGATGTTGGAGAGCAGCTCCAGGATCATCATCTCCTGAAGGCGTATACCCTGCTTGTCTGAAAGGTCGATATACATTTTGTCAGATGGTCTCGAGGCAAGGGCCTTCCAGTCTACCTTAGCGGTATCCACATCGAGCGAAAGCAGCTTGCCCGGGATAATTTGCTCGTCATCCAAATTGAATGGTTGCAGGGGGGGCTTTTGACCCGCTTTCAGATTTTCAAGTGTCTTTGCCAGGGGAATGGTATCCCTGAAGGCGTTCATATCGTAATAGGAGCCAAAAGAAACAGGAGGGATGTTATTTTGACGGAGCACGTTTTCGATCTCTTGTTTTGAGATGAGATAGACCAAATTTGCTGCTAACTGGTAATACTGGGCAGGAGACCAACCGATGGGAAGTGGCTCCGAATCATATGCCTGCCGCAGCAACT
>CAZBFS010000231.1:0-2847 GCA_964491215.1 uncultured Proteiniphilum sp. | reverse complement strand
CCCATGACACGTGAGGCTGACGGTCACTGGACCTATGTATCACCCGAACCGGAGGCAGTGGGGTTCCACTATTATCAGCTCATCATCGACAGTCTGTATGTGGCGGATCCTGCTACCAAATCCTACTATGGCATGAGCAAATGGGTGAGTGCCATTGAAATACCGGAAGGACTGCCATACGACAAGACACAAAATGTACCACATGGCGAGATCCGGATGAAGAAATACTGGTCGGAGATGACACAGGCATGGCGCATGAGCTATGTCTACACCCCACCCCAATATGACCAGAGTACCGATCAACGCTACCCCGTGCTCTACCTGCAGCATGGAGGGGGTGAAGATGAAACCGGATGGGTGTTCCAGGGTCGGATGGGAGACATCATGGACAACCTGATTGCCGAAGGCAAAGCAGTGCCGATGATCGTGGTGATGGACCGAGGCTACGCCAGACTGCCGGGAAGTGAGCCGATGGGCAGATTTGATAATCCAGGGATGAACGCTTTCCTTGCCGGTGCAAAAGCACCGGCAGCACCTCCTGCAGCCCCCGCGGCAGAGAGACCCACCCCTCCCGCAGCACCTTTCAGATTCATGGGCCTGTTTCCCGATCTGCTTGTAAAAGAGATTATCCCGATGGTTGATGCCTCCTTCCGCACGAAAACAGACCGAGAGAGTCGTGCCATGGCAGGTCTCTCAATGGGTGGCATGCACACCTTTCAGGTGGTGATGAACAACCTGGATCAGTTTGCATACCTTGGCGGCTTCAGTGGCGGTGCTGGCGGTGTGGACCAGATGGATACGATGTATGAAGGGATCTTTACAAATCCTGAAAAATTCAACAATCAGATCAAACTGATGTTTCTCAGCATTGGCGAGGAAGAACATCCTGAACGTGTAAAAGCTTTTGCTGAAGCTTTACAAGACAAAGGAATGCAGAATGTGGTCTATTATGAGTCGCCGGGAAGCGCTCATGAATGGCTCACCTGGAGGCGTTCACTCCGAGAATTTGCCCCACTGTTGTTTCGATAACAGTACCTCTCTCACTGGCTGATTGTAATACCTCTCGTAACCGTTTATTTGATGCGTTACGGGAGGTTTTTATAGTGATGATATGGTCTCTAAGGTTATGATTTGATCCACCATTCTTATTTCTGCCCGTTTTGAAAAGGATAACCTCCCATGTGTTATATTTCTACAATGTTGTATTAAATACCTAAATAAGGAAGAAATGTATCTATTATTGGTACCGGGTATCCGTTAAACATATTTTATTTGCAGTTCAATTATTGTATACCGGTTAATCAATTCTTTCACGGTTATGATCATCAAAATAATTGAACTTTTCCAAGTGAAGCATTACCTAATCAAACAACAAAAATAACATGAAAAAGATGAGAATTGCATTGTTGCTTACTGCTACCGTTGTTTTTGCGGCTTGTAGCAATCGTATGGCGAAAGATGAAAACGGATTAAAAGATCTGTTGGCTGATAATTTTCTGATTGGTGTAGCCCTGAATACACGTCAGGCGGCCGGTCACGACACGGCGGCTACACTCATTGTACAGAAACATTTCAATGCCATTGTGGCCGAAAACTGCATGAAGAGCGCCGAGATCCATCCGGAAGAAGATCGGTATAACTTCAGGCAAGCCGATCAGTTTGTGCAATTTGGCGTGGACAACAACCTGACCATTACCGGTCATTGTCTGATATGGCATTCACAACTGCCTGCCTGGTTCTGCGTGAATGAAAAGGGAGAAAATGTGGCCCCTGAGATATTGAAAGAGAGAATGAAGGAACATATCTATACCGTTGTGGGCCGTTACAAGGGAGTAATCAAAGGCTGGGACGTGGTCAATGAGGCAATCCTGGAGGACGGCTCCTACCGCAAGAGCAAATTCTATGAGATACTGGGCGAAGAGTTCATCCCGCTGGCTTTTCAATATGCCCAGGAAGCTGACCCCGACGCTGAATTGTATTACAACGACTACAATGAATGGTATCCGGGGAAACGCGAAACGGTTGTCAGACTGATCAACACACTTAAGGAACGGGGCATTCGTATCGACGCTATCGGGATGCAGGGACATGTGGGGATGTCCAATCCCACCATTGAAATGTATCAGGAAACCATCAACGACTATGTGAATGCCGGCGTCAAGGTACTGATTACCGAGCTGGATATGAGCCCACTGCCTGAACCACGCCGCATGGGAGGCGCCAATCTGGCCGACATGGAAGCATATCGCAAGGAGATCGACCCCTATACCGAAGGATTGCCTGAAGAGGTAGCACAAGCATGGAACAACCGAATGATGGAGCTCTTCAATCTATTCCTGAAAAACAGCGACAATGTGCTGCGCGTTACCATGTGGGGAGTAAGCGACGCTGATTCCTGGAAGAACAATTTCCCGGTACCGGGACGCACCGATTACCCGCTACTCTTTGACCGTGATCATCAACCCAAAGCAGTGGTAACAGATCTGATCAGCCAGCTCATCGCCGGGAAGAAAAATTAATGTAAAAAAAATGATTGGCAGGTATCGACTTTCTAACTTTTCCAGATTCAGCCAATAATTGATTGTGTTTTTTACATATTAGAAGAAACATTGATTAAATAAACAAATATATGTTAATCAAAAACTTGTGCACGTACACAAATTTTGGAGTGTTAAATATCTAATAGAAGCAAAAATGTATCTAAAATTGGGAATGGGGAACAACTATCATTGATACCTTCACCATATCAAATTGATAATCTTATAGGACACATGCAGAACGATTGAGAATCTTTAACAGATCAGATGAATTATACATCTAAAAAGAATTACTTGTTTAATCTAATCA
>CAZBFS010000230.1:0-2853 GCA_964491215.1 uncultured Proteiniphilum sp. | reverse complement strand
CCCGGGTGCTGCTGCGGGTTCTGAATCCCTCGTTGCTGTTGTAGGAGAATCCGAGGTCCATCGCGGCGCTGTAGCTCATGCCTGCCTTAATCTGGACAGATCCCCCTACACCTGCAACGCCATAGAAGTGGATCACCGGCACGATAGTGAGTGGCGGCACGGGGATGGGAGTGAAATAGGCGGTTAGCAGGTGGAATGATTTATCCACCGCATCTGCTTCCACCTGAACGGTCATATCGGCCGACAGCTGGATGTCGGGGGATATGCTGGCATGGAAATAGTGCAGTTTCTTGTCGAAGATACCTACCAGCAGCCGCATGCTGAGATCCATGCTGGCCGACACCTCAATTTCGGAGTTGTCGCCAGGCTCCAGCGTAAAGCTCATGTTGCCGGAGGAATAGTTGTAGTTTTTTCTTCCACTGGCCCTTGTTGCAGGCATAGAAAGTTCAATTTGCGAACCGTTCCGGGTGAAACTTACCGTTTCTCCGTCGGGTGTCTCCACCCGACTCAGGTAGGAACCGAGTTCCAGCTCAATGCCTCCCTCTTCGTTGAGGGAGCCATCCTCGTTCCAGATCGGTTCTCCCAGTGAGAGTTCTTCAAACACCTCGGTGATATCGGTCACCGGTTCAGCTATTACGGCGATGTATTCGCTTCCCGGGTTGCCCACCGAGACGATTCTGCCCATATAGCCTTCCGGGAAGAGTGTCGAGGGGCTGTTGAAAAGCAATACCTCACCCATCGTGGGTTCAAACTCTTTTTTCACGGTCATAAAGAGCGTGTGGGTCTCGAACTTCACCTCACCAACCCACTTGTCGTAGCTCTCCAGTCGGGCATCCACGATGTACTCCATCCTGTCAGCATCGACCAGGGTAGCATCCTCCTGCAGTTTATATTCCGCCTCGTCCGGTGCGGTGACCGTCTCGCCCACCGGGTAGACCCTGCTGCGTTCAATCTTTTTTCCTGATGTCGTACCGATCGTCTTTATCACTTCCCTGCCGTCATCCATCACGAATTTCACCTCAAACCCCTTGCTGTAGTCGCGGGGAGGGATAAAGAGATAGAAATGGTGCAGCGCACCATCGAGCAGCACCCCCTCACCACAATCAACAGTGAGGGTAAGTGAGGTTTCACTGCCGCTCTCTGGAAAGCGTGTATCGGGGATCCCATCGCTCCAGGCCACCGTGAAAGAGCCGCTTACCGGTTTGCCCGAGAGATCGCGGAAGTGCACTTTTTTCACACGGTCACCTTCATTCCCGCTGTACCCCACCTTAAGCAAGGCGAACAGGTTGCGGAAGCCGATGCCCGACGCACTGCCCTTGCCGGCCATGAAGTTGGCTGCCCCGTGGGGTTGTGATACCCTCTCCAACAGGGTATAGGGTTGTGTGGCGGGGAAGGAGAGCGTTAACTCGCCCTGTGGATTGATTGCCGCTTCCGCCTGATAAGGGTAATAGGCCGTCACCTCACCCGAGGGCATGCTGCCTTCGTTCCTGAAGCGGGCTCTCTTGCCATTCTCCAGGATATCACCCGCAGTGGTGGTAAAGAGTAGATTGCTGCCTCCACCAGTGCCAAAGACACCGATCCGGTCATTTTCTTCCCAGCGCACCTCTGCCTTGACACCGGTTTGGTCAATCACCCCGGCGCGGGTCGTTTCTTCCCCCTCAATGATGGTAGCAGTCAATACCTTGTCGCCGGGAGCAGTTCCCTGTTCAAAAGGCTCGTTGGTACATCCCAGCAGCGTGAGGCCAATCACCAGCAGGGAGTATTTTAGCAGGTTTTTCGTATCTGTTGTTCTTTTCATGATCAGTAGCTGTTTGTGGTTAATCCCATCCCGTGGGGTCGCTGTAATCGTAATCGTCATTGTCGGAAGAATCTTCGGCTTCCTCTTCATTCACCCAAAGTTTCTGTGTCAGCGTACTGGCATAAACAATGATCTCCTGTTCGGGTCTCATCTGGGAGCTGTTGTTGGGCGTTGAGGTGATGGTAAACTGTGTGTCGTTGATCTTCTCCAGCTGTAGCCAATCCCCAACGTAGCCCAGGGTGAACTCGGTGACATTGGTCATCACCGTGACGACGATAGAGCCGCCGTAAGAGGGGAGGGTTATACTCATGTTGCCCTGAGAGGAGAAGAGCTGGAGCTCGGGCAGGGGATCCTGGTACACCGTGATGGAGGCGAGCGAGTCGCCCTCATTCCCATAGAGGGTGACCAAGGCACGTCGAGGAACCTCTTCTCCCCATGTCTCTTCAATGGTGATGTTAATGCCACCGTCCGAAATTTTTTCTGGCCGGCACCAGGACTGATCGGAGCGATAGCTCCATCCGGTTACGTTGGTTTCAATCCCAATTCCCTGTGTACCCCCCTGATAATTCATGATCACCTTATCGGTAACCGGTTTGATGAAAGCTTTCGCCGGCTCAACGGCCGCATCCTGCGTCACCTCAATGGTCACCTTTTGTGTTGTTCCTTCCGCTATGACGGTCACTATTGCTTTCTCCGGAGGAGTGAAGGCTTTGTTCTCGGCTGCAGTTACCGTGAAGTGGGAGGTCTCCTTGCTGACTGTGCACCAGCTCTTACTGGATGTGACGCTCCAGCTTTTGGCATTCGTGGCGACTGTGATCTCCTTGCTTCCTCCTTCGGCTGCGAAGTGGATGGGTGAAGCGGATACCTCCAGGGTGGTTGTCTTGCTCCCACCTCCGTTACCGTTTTCACCGTTGTCGGGGATCTCATCCTTGCCACAGCCCAGCAGTGACAGCGCGATTAACAGTGCTGGAAATAAGGCTTTTTTCATATGATTTAAACAATTTATTTTCAAATGTATCATATGGAACTCGCTTTAATCATTTACCGGGGTGATA
>CAZBFS010000229.1:0-2898 GCA_964491215.1 uncultured Proteiniphilum sp. | reverse complement strand
TCACGATGGTTGTTCCGGCGATTGCTCCTGAGACAGCCAGGAACTTTCTCCTGGATATCGGGTTTACTTCTTTTTTCATTTTATTGTCGTTAAAGGGTAAATAGTTATGTTGTTACTGATTGTGGAACTGTTCCATCATCTTGTTGATCATCTCATCAGTCATCTCTCCACCAATGATCAGCATGTGGCGGAAGGAGATCTCCTCTCCTGGCTCCAACACGATTTCTATTGGTGAGTCATCAGGATTCATGACATTACCCGCCAGGTTGTTCATCGAGAAGAGACCATAGCCACGGGCATGTGGCCAGCCGGGGTAACCGGGATTCTGCGGATGATCGAGGATCACCAGGGTGATCACCTCCTCCTCTTTTTCTGCGCGGAGGGCTACCCAGGGTGTTTTCTTGCCCCATACGTTTGCCTCTCCTTCGTAGCCTTGCTGATTCCGGTATAGCCCGTTGACCCCTTCGTTGTGGGCGTAAGGTTCTTCTGCCGGCAGTGCTGAGGCATTAAGCCGTCTGACCGGTTTCTCATCGGCCTCCTCGAAAGCCCTGTCCACCCGGATTGCAAAAAGGCCTTCCTTGTTGCTCCTGAGGGTAACCTGTTGCAGAGCAGTTAGATGAGAGATCCTTTCGATAAAACGGTTTTGTTCCTCATCACCGCTGAAACGATAGGTTGTTTTTTCCGACAGGAGCTTGTTCTCCTGATGGTCTTTCCAAGTGGAGAGGGTTGTCAGTTCTCCAGCATCAGGATCTACATCTATGATAGTATCGAGCCGGATATGTCCGTAGTGGCTTTTTCTCTCCGGTGCGATGGCAGAGGAGTTATTCCAGAAATCAAGTCCGTTCACATCGCCGAAGTTGAACCAGAGTCCCATGTGATGTGGATGATCGATTCTTTCATGGGGACGGGGATCGATGGGATAACCCCTGGTAATTGTTTTCCCCGAGGGTGTAAGGATGGGAAAGAGGAATGGTTTTTCCAGCGTATCGGTATAGATAAACGAGGTGAAATAACGATCGCCTACAGTGACATCAATTTTATTGCCGCCGGCATCCTCTTTGAACGTTACATCTGCTTTGTGACCGGGTTTGCAGCTGATGAAGAGGATCATCAGGAGAACAATAGAAATGAAATTGTTTTCAATCTTTCTCATCTTCTTCTTTTTTGGTTGGAGTTAATTGATACCGGCAATGATTGCAGGGTAAAAATCACCCATCACCCCTTCAAGGGTAACAGATTCACCCTCATCAGGTGAAAGCATTTTGCTCCATGCTACTCTTTCTGCTGTCCGGCTGCCTTCGCCATGGTTGTTGTACTCAGCATAGCGGGTTGTCTCCTCGTTCTCCGGCTTACCCCAGTTGTGCCATCCTTGCGGATGGATTTCCCCGGGCAGCGATGAGTTCATGAAGAGTGTCATGGCGTAGGGACGCCAGGGACGACCCAGATAGAGGGAGGTTACATTTTCTGCAACCGTGATGTTACATCTGTTGAAGATGTAACCGAAAGCTGCATCTGCAGGGGTACTGGCTGCTGTGATGTATGAGTTTTTCTTACCGTGGATATCACACTGTTCAAACCAGGCAGTAGAGGGTCCGAAGATAAAATCGGTGGTTCCTTCGATGTAGCAGTTGAAAAAGAAAAGCCTACCCTTCTCTCTTCCGGTGTAGAGGGTGTCCTGATTTCCCAGCAGCCGGCAGTTTTTCAGGATGATGCGGTCACCTTCGGTATGAAGTGCAACTGCTTGTCCAACCATGGGGGCGTTGTTCTCGATGGTGATGTTCTCCAGGGTGATATCTTCACCTCTGATCAGCAGGGTGTAGGTTCTGAAGGTTCCCATATTGTTCAACCGGGCATGGTCGTTGTAGGAGATTATGGTCTTCTCACTGTTCTCACCCACTATCTTGAGGTTACGCACATAGTCGGGGATCACCAACTTCTCGTAGTAGGTCCCCTCTTTCAGTAAGATGACAGTAGTGTGATCAGGGTCAAACGCCCTTACTGCATCAATTGCCTCCTGAAGCGAACGAAAGTCGCCTTTGCCCTGTTGGTCCACAACGATTTTTTTGGTGGCACCGGGTGTTTGGCGGACGTTTTTTGCAGTTTCATCGGTCTCGTTTCCCATCAGGTGGACCACCAGGCTGTGGAGGTATAGTTCCAGGTAGGTATACCCTTCCTCGTTCCGGTCGTTCGCTTTTTTACCCGGGTAATGGTTTTCCAGCCACCCGTCGGGAATACCGTCATCGTTGCTGTCAACATACTCATTGTAAGTGCGGTACTCAGGCCATCCACCCACATCCTCCTGACTGTCGATCAGTCCCCTGGAGCTGTCGGCAGAACCTTCAAAGGTGTAGGAGCCCGCTCTCACATCCTCCACATACCGTTCATCATGGATATCCCTTATCAATGAGCATCCGCCATACAGCAGTACTTTCTCATATGCTTGTGTTACCTCGTCGGTGGTGATCGCTGTCATCGGGAACTCATCTGCGGCAATGATATCTTTCAGGTTCACCTGCGGAGCATATTGCGCAAAGGTACCTCCCATTTCTACCCCAAGCGTGTTGTTGCTGTTGACCTCCTCATTTCCCTCAAGGATATTCCCCTCGAGATAGAAGCGGCCATGGATGCCTGCAGGCTGGTTGTTCTTTCCGTTGTCGGCATCCGGGTTCAGGATCCGTTTACCGGCACTGCTCCCGGTGGCAGGCCCCGGTTTGAAGTAGTTACCCACCAGGTTGTATTCACCCCCTTCAGCGGCATAGATGTTGTTCGAGCCCCAGTTGTAGATGACGTTGTTGCGGAAATCCACCTTCTCCAGGTCGGGCCGGTTTGAGTAGCGGCTCCCGCAGAAACGGGGATTGCGGCTGTCGTTGTGGGCCAGCAGGTTGTGGTGAAACGATG